>NZ_JBHTSL010000055.1:0-37753 GCF_042795115.1 Arthrobacter sp. NPDC056493
CGCCAAAGGAGGTCCCCGCCGTCGGGCGTTTTATGGCGTTTATTCGGTGGCGCTAGCTGAGAACCGAGCGGTATACGTCCAGCGTGGTCTGGGTGATCGACTCCCAGGAGAAGTGCTCCTCGGCACGCTTCCGGCCGGCCTGGCCCATGGCCCGGGCACGGTCCGGGTCCGACACAACCTCGGTCAGGGCCGCGGCGAACTCGCTGACGAACTTCTCCGGATCCAAAGGCGTGCCGGTTCCGTCGGTCACCTGTTCGAGTTCCACCAGCAGGCCGGTCTCGCCGTGGTTGACCACCTCGGGGATGCCGCCGGTTGCGCTGGCGACCACGGCAGCGCCGCAGGCCATCGCTTCGAGGTTCACGATGCCCAGCGGTTCGTAGATGGAGGGGCAGGCAAAGGCGGTGGCGTGGCTCAGGACCTGGATCAGCTCGTTGCGGGGCAGCATGCGCTCGATCAGCACAACGCCGCTGCGCTGGCCCTGCAGCTCCTCGATCAGCCGGGCGGTCTCCGCAGCGAGTTCCGGCGTGTCCGCCGCGCCGAGGCACAGCACCAGCTGCACGTCCGCGGGGAGCTTGGCGGCCGCCCGCAGCAGGTAAGGGACACCCTTCTGCCGGGTGTTGCGGCCAACGAACACCACGCTCGGGCGGGCGGGGTCGATGCCCAGGGTGCGGATGACGTCGTCGTTTTCGTCGCGGTTCCACAGGCTGACGTCGATGCCGTTGTGCACCACCTTGACCTTGGCAGGGTCAACCTCCGGGTAGCTGCGCAGGATGTCCTGGCGCATGCCCTCGGACACGGCAATGATCGCTGCCGCCGCCTCGTACGCGGTCTTCTCCACCCATGAGGACAGCGCGTAGCCGCCGCCCAGCTGCTCGGCCTTCCACGGCCGCAGCGGCTCCAGGCTGTGGGCGCTGAGCACGTGCGGGATGCCGTGCAGCAGCGATGCCAGGTGGCCGGCCATGTTCGCGTACCACGTATGCGAATGCACCAGATCCGCGCCGGCAATGTCCGGGACGATGCGCAGGTCCACGCCCAGGGTCTGCACGGCGGCGTTCGCATCACCCAGATCCCCGGGCACCGAGTAGGAGGTCACGGTGGCGCCATGGTAGTCGGCGTCCCGGGGCGCGCCAAAGGCACGCACCTGAAGGTCGACATGATTGGCCAGCACCCGGCTCAGCTCGGCAACGTGGACGCCCGCGCCGCCATAGATTTCCGGCGGAAATTCTTTAGTCACAATGTCTATTCGCACGTTACCCAAGGTAGTCGTTACGGTTGAACTGTTCTAGTGTGAAGAAAGTCCGGACAAACCGGATTTTTTGGGGAGTTACGAAGGCGTACAGGAGCGACCATGCCGTTAACGAAGAAAGTCCTGGCCATTGTCCTCGCGGGAGGCGAGGGAAACCGTCTTATGCCGCTGACGGCAGACCGGGCGAAACCTGGCGTGCCTTTTGCCGGCAGCTACCGCCTGATCGATTTCGCGCTGTCCAACCTCGTCAACTCCCGGTACCTGCAGATCGTGGTCCTGACGCAGTACAAGTCCCACAGCCTTGACCGCCACATCTCCGAAACCTGGCGGATGTCCACGCAGCTGGGCAACTATGTCGCCTCCGTTCCGGCCCAGCAGCGCGTCGGCAAGAGCTGGTTCCTTGGCAGCGCCAACGCCATCTACCAGTCCCTGAACCTGATCCACGACGCCAATCCCGACATCGTCGTCGTAGTGGGCGCCGACCACGTTTACCGCATGGACTTCGCCCAGATGGTTGAGCAGCACGTCCTGAGCGGCGCGAAGGCCACCGTTGCCGCTGTCCGCCAGCCCCTCAACATGGCCAACCAGTTCGGCGTCATCGAAGTGGACCCCGAAGACCCCCAGAAGATCGCCGCCTTCGTCGAGAAGCCCGCCTCCACCCCCGGGCTGGCCGCAGACCCCACCCAGTTCCTGGCCTCCATGGGCAACTACGTCTTCGACGCCGACGCCCTGGTTGATGCGCTCCACGTTGACGCCGAGCGGCTGGACACCAAGCACGACATGGGCGGGGACATCATCCCCTACTTCGTGAACCAAGGGCAGGCCGGCGTTTACGACTTCACCCTCAACGACATTCCCGGCTCCACCGAACGGGATCGGACGTACTGGCGTGACGTAGGCACCATCGACTCCTTCTACGAAGCCCACATGGACCTGATCTCGCCGCTGCCGGTGTTCAACCTGTACAACTCCGAGTGGCCCATCTACACCCGCCAGAGCATTTCCCCGCCGGCCAAATTTGTCCGCGGCGACAACAACACCGTGGGAACGGCGCTCGATTCGATCGTGGCCAGCGGCGTCGTCATCTCCGGCGGCATCGTGGAAGGCTCCGTCCTGTCCAACGACGTCTACGTCGGTGCGGCGAGCCGGGTCATCGACTCGGTCCTCATGGACAAGGTGCAGATCGGCGAAGGCGCTGTGGTGCGCCGGGCCATCATCGACAAGAACGTCAAGGTCCCTGCCGGCGCTGCCATCGGCCTCGACCCGGAGCTGGACCGCGCGCGCGGTTTCAAGGTGACGGATTCCGGCATCACGGTCCTTTCCAAGTACCAGGCCGTCCCGGAACCGGACGAGGCCGAGCGTGCACTGTCCGCGGCCAACCTGCATTTGGTCCCCGATGCCGTGAGGGCCGCCACGGAGAATTGGCCCGAGGTCCGCAACTCGGTCGAACAAGTGGGCAAGGTGCAGGCTGCCGCCGTCGGCGTGGACTCCCCGACGCAGCAGGCAGTCCGTTCCTAATCCCTCTTCGAGCGTTTTCCTTGAGGCAGGTCTGACCCTCCACAGGCTGTAAAATCAGATCAATGAGCTCCGCCGATCTGACGCCTGAAGAGATTCAGGCCTGCCTCAAGGTTTTGAACACCATCCACGTCTACGACGAGGAGCACCCCGACTACGTCTCGGTGCGCCGCGCCACCGGCAAAATGTTCAAGGCCGTCAAGCGGCACCGCCGCGTCACCAAGCGCGATTTGATCGCGGAAGCGGACCGCGCCGTGCTGGCCCAGACGGCCACCGCAGCGCCCGACAGGATCGACGACGAGACGCGGGGCAACAAGCTCGCCCCGTCCGCCACGGGAAATGTTGCCGGCCACCTCATCAGGTCCAGGCCCTGCTACATCTGCAAGCAGCACTACACCCAGGTGGACGCCTTCTACCACCAGCTGTGCCCCGAGTGCGCGGCGTTCAGCCACTCCAAGCGCGATGCCCGCACCGACCTCACCGGCCGGCGTGCCCTGCTGACCGGCGGCCGCGCCAAGATCGGCATGTACATTGCGCTGCGGCTGCTGCGCGACGGCGCGCACACCACCATCACCACCCGTTTCCCCAAGGACGCCGCGCGCCGCTTTGCCGCCATGGAGGACAGCGGGGAATGGCTGCACCGCCTGAAGATCGTGGGCATCGACCTCCGCGACCCGTCGCAGGTCATGGCCCTCACCGATGACCTCAATGCCGCCGGCCCGCTGGACATCATCATCAACAACGCCGCCCAGACGGTGCGCCGCTCCGGCAACGCCTACAAGCCGCTCGTCGACGCCGAGGACGAGCCGCTCCCGGCCGCCCTGGAGGCAGCCAACGGAGGCCCGGAACTGGTCACCTTCGGCCACGCGCACGACAAGCACCCGCTCGCCATTGCCAGCAGCGTCACCGAGCACCCGGTCCTGGCCGGCGATGCCGTCACGTCGCTTGCGCTGTCCACCGGTTCGGCGTCCCTGGAGCGGATCGCCGCCGGAACGGCCATCGACGCCGGCGGCCTGGTCCCGGACCTGGCCACCATTAACAGCTGGACGCAGGTGGTGGACGAGGTGGACCCGCTGGAGATGCTCGAGGTGCAGCTGTGCAACGTCACCGCTCCGTTCCTGCTGGTCAGCCGGCTGCGCGATGCCATGAAGCGGTCCACCGCCCGGCGCAAGTACATCGTTAATGTCTCCGCCATGGAGGGCCAGTTCTCCCGGGCCTACAAGGGACCCGGCCACCCGCACACCAACATGGCCAAGGCGGCCCTGAACATGATGACCCGTACCAGCGCGCAGGAGATGCTGGAGGCCGACGGGATCCTCATGACTGCTGTCGATACCGGTTGGATCACCGACGAACGCCCGCACTTCACCAAGGTCCGGCTGATGGAGGAAGGCTTCCACGCGCCCCTGGACCTGGTGGACGGCGCGGCCCGGGTCTACGACCCCATCGTGATGGGCGAAAACGGCGAGGACCAGTACGGGGTGTTCCTGAAGGACTACAAGGCCAGCCCCTGGTAAACAGCGCTCTGGCAGGTCGGGTAGCTGCGGCGTAGGCTCTGGTCCATGACCAACGTGCAGCCCGTCGAGGCATCCCACGAGTCCGTTGAACGTCTGGATTCCAGCCAGTGCTGGCACCTGCTCCGGCAGGTTTCGGTCGGCAGGCTGGCCGTCTGGGTGGATGACCACCCAGACATCTTCCCGCTGAACTACACCGTGGACCACGGCACGCTGGTATTCCGCACGGCTGAGGGCACCAAACTTGGTGGCGCCGTCGGGGAATCTCCGGTGGCACTGGAAGCCGACGGAGTGGATGCCGAATCGGGGATGGCCTGGAGCGTGGTTGTCAAGGGAAAAGCGGGGGCGCTCAAGAGCACCGAGGAAATCCTCGATTCGGCCTCTCTCTACCTGTTCCCGTGGCAGGCAGGGCAGAAGGACCACTTCATCCGCATCACGCCGGACTCGATCACCGGCAGACGGTTCAAGGTCACCGCGCCGCTCACCTGGTGGACCCAGCTCAGCGGCGCGGTGAAAGCCTCGCCGGAGTGACCTGCCGTAGCTCTGGCCCCGACCGCAGGCTTAGGCCAGGCGGGTGATCTCCACGCTCACGCTCAGGTTCGAGCCGCCGCCGCCGGACAGGATGCCCTTCAGCGGAGGCACGTCCCGGTAGTCGCGGCCGCGGGCCACGGTCACATGGAAGTCCCCGGCCGGCTTGTGGTTGGTGGGGTCCCAGCTGCGCCATTCGCCGTCCCACCATTCCAGCCACGCGTGGGACTGGCCGGCCACCGTCTCGCCGATGTCCGCCGTCGACCGCGGGTGCAGGTAACCCGAGACGTACCGTGCGGGGATACCGCAGCTCCGCAGTGCGCCGATGGCGAGGTGGGCCAGGTCCTGGCACACGCCCTGGCGCTGGGTCCAGGCCTCCTCGGCATTGGTCGTTACGCCGGTGCTGCCCTTCATGTAGGTCATCTCGCCGCGCATCCAGGCGAAGATGGCCATGGCTGCCTCGTGCGGGTTCTTGCCTGCAACCACGCCAGGGATGATGCCGAGGACCTCTTCCCCCGGGCCGGTCAGCTGTGACTGCGGGACCCAGTCGCTGAACTGGTTCAGCGTCTCGGGGGAAGCGAGGTCGTCCCAGCCCACGATGTCAGCCTCCGACGGCACACGCACCGCCCGGTGGACCTCCACCGTGGTGGTGGCCAGGACCTCCAGGTGCTCGTGCGGCATCTGCATGTCGAACGCGGTGACCCGGGTGCCCCAGTAGTCGCGGTAGCTGCTGACCGCAGCCTGCGACGGCGTGACCTTCATGGAGGACTCCAGCACCACCTGCTGCGGGTCAGTCAGCGGGGTCATGCGGGCCTCGTTGTAGGACAGCGTGACGCGCCGCTTGTACTTGTAGCCGGTCCTGTGGACGATGCTCAGCCGGGTCATGAAACTTCTCCCACCCAGGCCAGTTCATCCGCCTGATTGAAGTACTTACGGGAAATGGCGTCGGACGCCTGCGCAACGGCCTTCTGCACGCGCTCCATGTGCTCCGGAAGCTCGGACATGAGGTCGTCCGTGCGGTGGAACTCCAGGAAGGTACGGGCCTGGCCCACAATCCGGCGGGCGTCGTTGATGAAGCCAACCCGCTGGGCCGAGGGGTCCAGCTTCGCCAAGCAGTCGTCGGCGTCCCGCAGGGCGTACACGATGGAGCGCGGAAACAGCCGGTCCAACAGGAGGAACTCGGCCGCGTGCTGGTCGCCGAAGGCGGCCCGGCGCGTCCGCAGGAAGGATTCGTAGGCGCCGGCGCAGCGAAGCATGTTCACCCAGGACATGCCTGCGGAGAGGACGTCCCGCGTGGAAAGCATCCGGGCAGTCATGTCGGCCCGCTCGAGTGAACGGCCCAGCGCCAGGAAGAGCCAGCTATCGTCGTGGCTGACGGTGGTGTCGGCCAGGCCGCTGACCATGGCGGTGCGCTCAAGCACCCAGTGGCAGAAGCGGTAGGTGCCCACCACGTCCTTGCGGTGCTGGTTCAGCCCGTAGTAAGTGGTGTTCAGGCTCTCCCAGAGGCCGGAGGAGACCGTTTCGCGGGCGCGCCGGGCGTTTTCGCGGGCAGCGCCGAGGGACCCTGCAATCGAAGTGGCGCTGTGCTTGTCATAGGCGAGGGCGTGGAGCAGTTCCTCCAGCCCGAAGTCCTCGCTCTGCGGGCGGGCGCCCATGACCCCGAGCAGTTCGCGGGCAACGCTGCGCCGCTCCTCCGTGGGCAGGTGGTTCAGGCGCTCCAGGTGCACGTCGAGGATGCGGGCTGTGCCGTCGGCACGTTCAACGTAGCGGCCGATCCAGAACAGGGATTCGGCAATTCGGCTAAGCATTCGCGGGTACCTCCTGCGCGTCAGAAATCTGCTGCTGCTGCTGTTCCGACTGCCGGTCGCGCCAGTTGCTCTCGACCGGCCACACGGAGACCCGCTCCCGGACGGTGACGGACTGCCGCGGCAGCCGCTCCACCGGCACTTGCGGCGAACCCGCCAGCACCCAGGTGTCCTTCGACCCGCCGCCCTGGCTGGAGTTCACGATCAGTGACCCTTCCTTCAGTGCCACGCGGGTGAGCCCGCCGGGCAGCACCCAGACGTCGTCGCCGTCGTTGACCGCGAACGGCCGGAGGTCGACGTGCCGGGGGCCGAACTTGTCGCCGCTGAGCGTCGGCACGGTGGACAGCTGCAGCACCGGCTGCGCGATCCAGCCGCGGGGGTCGGCAATGATGCGCTTGCGCAGCGCGTCGAGTTCTTCCTTGGACGCGTCCGGGCCGATCACCAGGCCCTTGCCGCCGGAGCCGTCCACGGGCTTGACCACGAGCTCATCGAGGCGGTCCAGGACGTGCTCGCGGGCTTCCTTCTCCTCCAGCCGGAAGGTGTCCACGTTGGCGATCACCGGTTCCTCGCCGAGGTAGTAGCGGATCAGGTCGGGTACGTAGCTGTACACCAGTTTGTCGTCCGCCACGCCGTTGCCCACCGCGTTGGCGATGGTGACGCCGCCGGCGCGGGCGGCGTTGACCAGGCCGGGGCAGCCCAGCATGGAGTCGGAGCGGAACTGCAGGGGGTCGAGGAAATCGTCGTCGATGCGCTTGTAGATGACGTCCACGCGCTGCTCGCCGGCAGTAGTGCGCATGTACACGCGGTTGCCGCGGCAGATGAGGTCGCGTCCCTCCACCAGCTCCACACCCATCAGGCCGGCCAGGAGCGTGTGCTCGAAGTAGGCGCTGTTGAAGACGCCGGGGGTCAGCACCACCACGGTGGGGTCATCCACGCCCGACGGCGCCGTCTTGCGCAGGGCGGAGAGCAGCCGGCGCGGGTATTCCTCCACCGGGCGGATGAGCTGCTGGCCAAAGGCTTCCGGGAGGCCCTTTGCCATGGCCCGCCGGTTTTCCAGCACGTAGCTCACGCCGGACGGCACACGGACGTTGTCCTCCAGGACCCGGAACGTTCCCTCGGCGTCCCGGACCACATCGATGCCGGAGATGTGCACCCGAACCCCGCCCGCTGGTTCGAAGCCGTGCACGGCGCGGTGGAAGTGCGCGCTGGTGGTAATCAGCTGGCGCGGGATCACGCCGTCGGACACCACGGTCATCTTGTCGTAGACGTCCTTCAGGAACGCCTCGAGCGCCCGCACCCGCTGGGCGACGCCGCGTTCCAGCACGTCCCATTCACGGGCGGGGATGACGCGCGGCACGATGTCCAGCGGAAACGGGCGCTCCTCCCCCGCGAAGTCGAACGTCACGCCGCGGTCCAGGAACGTCCTCGCCATCGAGTCCGCCCGCGCGCTGACGTCCGCCAGGGACAGCTGCCGCAGCGCGCCCGCAACCTGGCCGTACGACTGGCGTGCCTTTTGCCCGGGGGCAAACATCTCGTCGTAGGCGCCGGTGCGGCCGGCAGCCTCGGAGTAATCCTGGAATAGGTCAGACATGGTCATTAGCCAACCACCTTTTTGTTGCGAATTCATTTCCCGTCCCAGCCCTGGCGTGTTGGCGGGACTTCCGGTTGGTCTTTGGCGTCGACGTCCGGCAAGGTTGTGAGGTGCCAGACTTCCGACTCCCGCCGCCGCTGCTGGCGCAGTTGCGCAGGATGACGCATCAGAACCTTACCCGGAATCTGCCCGGCCTGCTGACCGCCGTCGTCGCCCTGGCCTTCGCGTTCGCCATCCATGGCGCCGTGCCCGCCCTTCCGGCCATGACCCTGGCCGTGGTCCTGGGCCTGCTGGCAGCCAACCTTCCCGGCACGGCCGTGTGGACGGCCGGGCGTGCCCGGCCCGGGCTGGACTTCGCCGGCAAGCACCTGATGCGCGGCGGCATCGTGCTCCTGGGGCTGAAGGTGAGCCTCTCGGACGTGCTCGGCCTCGGCTGGCTGGCCCTCCTGCTCATCGCGGCGGTGGTGGTGGCCAGCTTCGCCGGCACCTACGGGATTTCTCGGCTGTTCCGGCTTCCGGCCGATACTGCCCTGCTGATCGCCACCGGCTTTTCCATCTGCGGCGCCTCGGCGATCGGCGCGATGGCCGCGGTGCGGCGGATCAGCCACCGGGACACGGTCCTGCCCGTGGCCCTGGTGACGCTGTGCGGGACGCTGGCCATCGGCGTGCTCCCGCTGCTGGTCCATCCGCTGCATCTGGGCACCGAGGCCTTCGGTGCGTGGACCGGTGCCTCCGTCCACGACGTCGGGCAGGTGGTGGCCACGGCGCAAACCGCCGGTCCGGCGGCACTGGCCCTCGCCGTCGTCGTCAAACTCACCCGGGTGATCCTCCTGGCACCCATGGTGGCCATGGCCGGGGCAGAGCAGCGGATCCGGCACCGCCGGGAAGCCGGTGGCCGGGCCGGCGGACCTGCAGGGGGCAAGCCTCCGCTGGTTCCGCTGTTCGTCGTCGGATTCGTGGCCATGGTGGCGCTGCGCTCCAGCGGCTGGCTCTCCGCCGGGTGGCTGGAGGCGGCGGCCGGCCTGCAGGACGTGCTGCTGGGCGCCGCCCTCTTTGGCCTCGGATCGGCGGTGCGCATCCGCACCCTGCTGCACACCGGGGCGCGCGCCGTGCTCGCCGCCCTGGCGGCCTGGCTGCTGATTGCGGTCCTCGGGTTGGCTGCCGCGCTGCTCATGGTTCAGTAGAGCCCATCGTTCATCTGCGCTCGTGATTCAATAGTCCGGTGTCGAATCAGAACCTCCAGCGCAACGAAGCGGCAGAGCGGTCCGCCCTCATCACCACCCACAGCTACGACGTCTCACTCGACGTCCGCAACGCACCGGATCCGGACGCCCGCGGGTACACCAGCCGCAGCACCATTTCGTTCTCTGCGGCGCAGCCCGGGGCCTCCACCTTCCTGGACTTCATCGCCGGAGACGTGCACAGCGTGGTGCTTAACGGCGCGGAACTGCCGGTCCGCGACGTGGTGGACGGCGCACGGATCCGGCTGGAGAACCTGCAGGCCGAGAACGAGGTGACGGTCACCGGAACGGCGCTCTACAGCAGCTCGGGCGAGGGCATGCACAGGTTCTTCGACCCGGCCGACGGCCAGTGCTACCTCTACACCCAGTACGAGCCGGCCGATGCCCGCCGCGTTTTCGCCAACTTCGAACAGCCCGACCTCAAGGCCCGGTTCACCTTCTCCGTCACCGCCCCGGCCGGCTGGGAGGTGGCCTCCAACGGAGCCGTGGCGGCGCGCCTGCCCCTGGCGGAGGACACCGGGGCCTCCCGCTGGGACTTCGCTCCCACCCTGCCCATGTCCACCTACATCACGACTGTACTGGCCGGGCCCTATTTCAAGGCCGAGGACCATTGGAGCGGGACGGACGACGGCGGGACCCGCCTTGATGTGCCACTGGCACTTTACTGCCGGGCGTCCATGGCGCCCTCGTTCGACGCCGCCGAGCTGTTCCGGCTCACCAAGCAGGGACTCGGATTCTTCAACAGGCTGTTCGCCTACCCCTATCCGTGGGGCAAATACGACCAGGCCTTCGTGCCCGAATACAACCTCGGGGCAATGGAAAACCCCGGCCTGGTCACCTTCACGGAAGACTACGTGTTCACCTCGCGGGCCGCCGATTCCCAGTACCAGGGCCGCGCCAACACGCTGCTGCACGAGATGGCGCACATGTGGTTCGGCGACCTCGTGACCATGCAGTGGTGGGACGACCTGTGGCTGAAGGAGTCCTTCGCGGACTACATGGGCACCCTCGGCGTGGACCGCGCCACGGACTGGGACACCGCCTGGGTCAACTTCGCGAACAAGCGCAAGGCCTGGGCCTATGTCCAGGACCAGTTGCCCACCACCCACCCGATCGTCGCCGATATCCCGGACCTCGAGGCGGCAAAGCAGAACTTCGACGGCATCACGTACGCGAAGGGCGCCTCGGTCCTGAAGCAGCTCGTGGCGTACGTTGGCTTCGACGCCTTCATTGCGGGTGCCCGGCAGTACTTCAGGGACCACGAGTACGGCAACACCAGGCTGGCGGACCTGCTGGCTGCGCTGGCCGAGTCCTCCGGCCGGGACCTCACCACCTGGGCCAGGCAGTGGCTCCAGACGTCCGGCATCTCGACGCTGAGCACCGAACTGGAGACCGCTGAGGCGGCTGACGGGACGGCCGTCCTCGAACGGGTCGTGCTGCTGCAGGACGCTCCCGATCCCGTCACCGGGCGGCAGGAGCCGCGCCCGCACCGGCTGCGCGTCGGGCTGTACAACTTCGACGCCGACGGGGCGCTGGTCCGCACTGATTCCGTGGAAACCGACCTGGCCGGAGGTACCCAGGAAATAACCGCCCTGTCCGGGAAGGCCCGGCCAGCCCTGTTGCTGGTCAACGACGAGGACCTCAGCTACGCCAAGGTCCGGCTCGACCCCCTCTCCGAGGCCACCATCCGTTCCTCGCTGGACCGCATCGCCGACCCCATGGCCCGCGCCCTGAGCTGGTCCGCGCTGTGGAATTCGGCCCGCGACGGCATTACGCCCGCTTCGCAGTATGTGGACGCTGTGCTCCGCTTTGCTGCCGCCGAGTCCGGCATCGGCGTCCTGCTGAACATCCTGGGCAACGCCACCATGGCCCTTGAGCAGTACGTGCCGGCCCGGGGCCGCGAAGCCCTGCGGAATTCCTTCGCCGAGGGCGCGGCACGGGAACTGTACGCAGCGGAACCCGGCTCGGACCAGCAGCTTGCCTGGGCCAGGACGCTCGCCACGGTCAGCCGGACTGACGGCAGCCAGACGGCACTGCTCCGCGGCCTGCTGGACGGCGGCGAGCGGGTGCCCGGACTGTCCGTGGACGCGGAACTCCGCTGGAGCCTGTGGCATGCGCTGGCGGCCCGGGGCCTGGCCACCGAGCAGGAGCTCGACGCCGAGCTGGCGAGGGACACCACGGCTTCCGGCCGCGCCGGACACGCCACGGCCCTGGCCGCCCGGCCCGAGGCAGCGGTCAAGGCGGCAGCCTGGGACGCCGCAGTGCGCGGGACGAAGCTCTCCAACCAGCTGCTCAGCGCGACCATCGCAGGTTTCAACACAGCCACCGAGGAGCTCCTGGACCCGTTTGTGGAGCCCTACTTCGGATGCCTGGAAACGGTGTGGGCGGAGCGGAGCATCGAAATCGCCAGCCGGATCGTCCGAGGGCTGTACCCGTCCGTCCGGGACCTGGGCTCGGCCACCACCCCGGAGGACCATCCCGTGGTGGCACGCACCGACCGCTGGCTCTCAGAGCACGCGGACGCCCCGCGTGCCCTGCGCCGGATCATCATCGAGCAGCGCAGCCACCTGCACCGGTCACTGGCGGCACAGGCTGTGTCGGTGGAGGCCCCGTCGGTTGCTCCATAAGTGCCCTTTTGACCTCTCAGAAGGGCAGTTACGGAGCACTCGATGGGGGGTCTCTAGGGGTTCAGGGGACCCGGTGGAGCCACGCGTCCGTGCCGAACTTTGACGCGACGCGTTGACGGGCAGTCTCCAGTTCCTGGTCCGTGATTTCCGACGGTGTGGCCCCGTAGCGCTCGGCGAACACCTCCATCATGGCCGCCACGATTTCGGCCCGGGCCAGGCCTGTCTGGCGGCGCAGTGGGTCCACGCGCTTCTTGGCGCTGGTGGTCCCCTTATCCGAGAGCTTTTCCTTGCCGATCCGGAGCACGTCCACCATTTTGTCGGCGTCGATGTCGTAGCTCATGGTCACGTGGTGCAGCATGCCGCCGTTGGCCAGCCGCTTCTGGGCCGCCCCGCCGATCTTGCCCTGGCCGGTGGCGATGTCGTTGAGCGGCACATAGAAGGCGTCGATGCCGAGCTTCTTCAGGGCGGCCATCACCCACGCGTCGAGGAAGGCGTAGGAGTCGGCAAAGCTGATGCCGTCCACGAGCGTCTGCGGCAGGTAGAGCGAGTACGTGATGCAGTTGCCCGCCTCCATGAACATCGCTCCCCCGCCGCTGATGCGGCGGACCACCGTGATGCCGTGCCGGGACACGCCCTCGGGATGCACCTCATTGCGGTAGGACTGGAAGCTGCCGATCACCACGGACGGTTCCTCCCAGTCCCAGAAGCGAATGGCGGGGTTGCGGCGGCCGGCGCCGACCTCCTCGGTGAGCACCTCGTCCAGCGCCACATTCAGGTGCGTGGGCAGCACAGCGGGCGCGATGATGCTCCAGTGGTGGTCCGTCCACGCGGTGGCCTTGGCCAGCGCCCTGCGGACGGTGATGGCCACGGCGTCGGCCGAGAAACCGAACAGCACGGCGTCCTCCGGGAGGGAGGCCTCCACGGCGGCGGCGATGTCGGCCGCCGTCGAATTTTCCGGCAATCCTTCCAGGGCGGCGTTGATGGCCAGGAGGGCCTCGTCCGGTTCGAGGAAAAAGTCGCCGCTGAGGGAAACGTCCGTGAAGGCGCCGTCCACGACGTCGAGGTCCACCACCACGAGCTTGCCGCCCGGGACCTTGTACTCGCCGTGCAGCCCCCGGGCCGCCCTCCCTGTTGCAGAACCTGGCGTGGCAGTCATGCCTTCCATCCTGCCCCACAAACGCGAAAAGCCCGCACCGTTGCCGGTGCGGGCTTTCCAAAGAACCTTGGGGGAAGTGAATTACTTCTTGCCGCCGAAGCCCTTGAAGCGAGCGTTGAAGCGCTCGACGCGGCCAGCGGAGTCCATGATGCGCTGCTTGCCCGTGTAGAACGGGTGGGACTCGGAGGAGATTTCGACGTCGATGACCGGGTAGGTGTTGCCGTCTTCCCACTCGATGGTCTTCGAGGAAGACACGGTGGAGCGGGTCAGGAACTTCGTGCCGGAGGCCAGGTCGTTGAAAACAACAGCTTCGTACTTCGGGTGGATATCAGACTTCATAATGGGACCTTTTGTTCACGCAACTGGATTTTGCCAGTTGCCAGGTATGAATGGGATGGCTTCCGTCCGCGCTTCGGCCAGCCGAAAGGCCGGCGAAAATCACAGGGGAACCAGCTATCAATCATAGCGGATGGCGGAGGAACTAACGAACCTGCCGTTCCGGCGAGTTCAGGCCCGCGGCCGCAGCTCCCAGAATGCGACGGCTGACGCCGCCGCCACGTTGAGCGAGTCCACGCCCGCACGCATCGGGATCTTCACGGCGAGGTCGACAGCGGCCAGCGTGTCCGCGCTCATGCCGGCACCTTCCGTGCCCAGCACCAGGGCGAGCCGCTCCGGGTTGCTCGCGGCCAACTGGTCCAGGTCCACGGCCTCCTCGGTGAGCTCCATCGCCGCCACCGTGAAGCCCTGCTCCCTAAGGAGAGTGAGGTCCTGCGGCCAGCTGTCCAGCCGGGCCCACGGCACCTGGAAGACGGTGCCCATGCTGACGCGGACGCTGCGGCGGTACAGCGGATCGCCGCAGCGGGGCGAGACCAGGACGGCATCCACATCCAGCGCCGCCGCCGACCGGAAGATGGCGCCCACATTGGTGTGGTCCACGATGTCCTCCAGCACCGCCACGCGGCGGGCGCCGGCCAGCAGTTCCGGCAGCGGGACCGGCGCAGGGCGGTGCATGGCCGCCATGGCACCGCGGTGGAGGTGGAACCCGGTGATCTCCTCCAGGAGGCCGGCGCTGCCGATGTACGCGGGAACGTCCGGATACTTCTCGAAGATGTCCGCGAGGTCCGCAACCCATTTTTCGGCGAGGAAGAAAGAGCGCGGCCGGTGCCCGGCAGCGAGGGCGCGCCGGAGGACGCGCGAAGATTCGGCGATGTACATGCCCTCGGCGGGTTCGCGGAGCTTCCGGAGGTGCACGTCCGTCAGTTGGGTGTAGTCGGAGACGCGCGGATCAGCGACGGACTCGAGATAGTGGAAAGTCACCGGGCTGTCATTCCTATAAACACAGGCATTTCGATAGGCGTAAACACAGGCACTTCGATAAGCGCTTGCACTTCGATCAAATGCATTCAGTCATCACTTGAGCAGGTTCGCGACCAGGAAGCCGAGCGCCACGAGGCCCAGGGCAAAGATGACGCCGCGCAGAACGGGTGGGGACAACCTGCGGCCAACCTTGGCGCCGGCGAGGCCGCCGATGAGGGAGCTGACGGCGATGATTGCCACCACCGCCCAGTTGATCCGGTCGAAGGCAAACAGCAGATAGGACGCGGCCGCGATCAGGTTCACGCCCAGCACCAGGACATTTTTCATGGCGTTGGCGTTCTGGATGGTGCCCGTCATGAACACGCCGAGGATGCCCACCAGCAGGATTCCCTGGGCCGCGACGAAGTATCCGCCATACACGCCGGCGAGGAAGACGAGGACCACCAGCAAAACGCCGTGGTGCTTGTCCCGCAGGGCATGCTCGGGGTTTTCCTCGCGGTTCCGCACCCATTGCTGGAGCCTGGGCTGGAACACCACCATCAGCAGGGCCAGCACAATGAGCACCGGCGCCGCGTAATGGAAGACCTTTTCCGGCAGGTGGAGCAGGAGCCAGGCTCCGCTGATGCCGCCCAGCAGGGACGCCGGGAGCAGCCGCAGGAGCTGCCGGCCGCGGCCCTTCAGCTCGCGGCGGTAACCCCACGCGCCTGCTGCGCCGCCGGCGACGAGGCCCATGGCGTTGCTCATGGAGGCCGTCACCGGGGCGATGCCCAGGGCGATCAGCACCGGGAAGGTGACGAGGGTTCCGGACCCGACGACGCTGTTGATGGTGCCGGCCCAGAGGCCGGCGAAGAACACAAGGATGCCGCTGAAAAACTCCACGCTGTGCCGACCGCCCCGCTAGCGGCGGGCGGTTGCCGTGTAACGGCCGGCGTTTACCGCGACGTCCAGGGGCAGGCCGAAGGTCTCGCTCAGGTTGCCCGAGGTGAGGACCTCTTCGACCGGCCCGGCAGCCACCACTTCGCCGTCGCGCATCAGCATGGCGTGGGTGAAGCCCGGCGGGACTTCCTCAAGGTGGTGGGTGACCAGCACGATCGCCGGGGCGTCCTCGTCCATGGCCAGCTGGCTAAGGCGGTGCACAAGGTCCTCGCGGCCGCCCAGGTCCAGGCCGGCGGCGGGCTCGTCGAGCAGCAGCAGTTCGGGGTCCGTCATCAGGGCCCGGGCGATCTGCACGCGCTTGCGTTCACCCTCGGAGAGCGTGGAGAACTTCCGGTTCAGGAGCGGCCCCATGCCCCAGTCGTTCAGGAGGGCGAAGGCGCGGCGTTCGTCGTCCTTCTCGTAGCCTTCGCGCCAGCGGCCGGTCACGCCGTAGGCGGCGGTGACGACGACGTTGAGCACTTTCTCGTACTCCGGGATCTGGTTGGCCAGGGCCGCCGAGGAGAGGCCGATCCGCGGCCGCAGTTCGAAGACGTCCACCTTTCCGAGGCTTTCGTCCAGGATGCCGGCAATACCGCTGGTGGGGTGGAGCCTCGCAGCAGCGATCTGCAGCAGAGTGGTCTTGCCGGCGCCGTTGGGGCCAAGAATGACCCACCGCTCGCCTTCCCTGACCTGCCAGTCCACCTTGCTCAGGAGCGTTTTGGCTCCGCGCACAACGCTGACGGCGGCCATTTCAAGAACATCACTCATAGAAGTAGACACTAGGACAAAACACGGTGCGACTGATAACCGGTAACTCCAGTCGTCGGCACGCCCTCCACGTTTATGACACTATATGCGTATGAACGCAGATAAGCAGGCTTGCAGGCTTGACGTCGACAGCCAGTACGTGGAGCTCGCGGTAGAGATCTTCGCCATGCTGGCGGACGCCACCCGGGTGCGGATCATCATGGCCCTGCGCGAGGGTGAGATGGCCGTGGGAGCGTTGGCCGAGGTGGTGGGCAAGTCGCCGGCGGCCGTGTCCCAGCACTTGGCCAAGATGCGGCTGGCGCGAATGGTCTCCACCCGCCAGGACGGGACCAGGGTCCTCTACCGGCTCGAAAACGAGCACGCACGACAGCTCGTCGCGGATGCGATCTTCCAGGCCGAGCATGCGCTCGGCGGACAGCCGGCGCACCACCGCATGAATGGAGCCGCATCGTGAGCGACCGGACTGTGCGTGACGGGACGCAGGCCACCGGGCTGCCCATAAACGGAAGCGCCGCGGACTACGAGCATCATGAGCATGACCACGATCACGGTCATGACCATAAGCAGGAGGGGCATCACGAGCACGGGCATAACCACGGCCACGGGCACAAGCACCACAAGGGGATGAAGGGCTGGCTTTTCGAGCTCTTCGTCCCGCACACCCATGATGCCGCCGACTCGGTCGACGACGCCCTGGAGGCCAGCGCACAGGGCATCCGGGCGCTGAAAATCAGCCTGTTCATGCTCCTCGGGACGACGGTCCTGCAGTTCCTTGTCGTTCTGGTGAGCGGTTCCGTCGCGTTGCTGGCTGACACCATCCACAACTTTTCGGACGCCCTGACCGCCGTTCCGTTGTGGATTGCGTTCATCCTGGGCCGTCGGGCGGCCACCCGCCGTTACACGTATGGCTTCGGCAGGGCCGAGGATCTGGCCGGGCTGTTCATCGTCGCCGTCGTCGCACTGTCAGCGGTACTGGCGGCGTGGCAGTCGGTGGACCGGCTGATCCACCCCCAGGCGCTCCAGAACCTGGGCTGGGTCATGGGCGCAGGGCTGATCGGCTTCGCCGGAAACGAGGCAGTGGCAATCTACCGCATCAGGGTCGGGCGCCGGATTGGCTCGGCGGCGCTGGTGGCCGACGGCGTGCACGCCCGCATGGACGGCTTCACATCCCTGGCCGTGGTGGTTGGCGCCGGCGGCGTCATGCTCGGCTTCCCCCTGGCGGACCCGATCGTGGGCCTGCTGATCTCGGCGGCCATCATCGTCCTGCTGTGGGGAACTGTCCGCAGCATCGGCCGCCGGCTGATGGACGGAATCGAGCCGGAACTCGTGGACAGCGCCCGCTGCACCCTGGAGGACACGCCCGGAATCATTGGCGTGAAGCGCGTGCAGCTCCGCTGGGTCGGTCACCGCCTTCAGGGTGCGGCCACCATCGCCGTCGACGACACCAGCCTTCGCCTGGCTGAACAGACCATGCAGGAGGCAGCGCACCGGCTCCGCCACGCCCTGCCCAAACTCGACGAGATGGTCCTTACGCCGACGGCCGCCAGTCCCCGGACGCCATAGCTTCACAAATTCCCTGCCTCTTGTTACGCCGCGGTGGTCCAGTCACGGTGGCGCTGTGGCCCAGTGGCGCCAGGTGCGCTCGCCGGCTGGAGCACCCGCGTCAGCTGGCGCTCGCTTCATTCGGCGCGCGCTAAAGGGTCCGCGCCCGGCCGCGATAGCGCCGGACAGCGTCGGCGTTGCCGCACCGGGCTGAGCAGTACGTACGGTTTCCGCCGCGGCTGGTGTCGGCGAATACGCGGCTGCAGTCCCGCCAGGCGCAGACGCCCAGCCGCTCACCCGCCGCCTCGGTCATGAAGATCGCAAGCCCGCCGGCGGTGACCGCACGCACCCTTTCGGCCAGGGTTTCGCCGGCGTCCGCGAAATGAAGATGCGGGAGCATGTCGTCGTGGGTGGTCAGGAATACGCGCCGCACGCCCTCGGCCAGCAGGGCGTTGACCGCCGCGCAGCGGTCCGCCTGGTCCTCGGCTGCGAAGACCGTCCGCAGCCGGACGGCCCACTCCCGCATTTCGTCCTGGTTCGCGGGTGTGATCCGGGGTGAGCGGAACATGTGCGTTGTCAGGAGATCCTGCAGGGCGGCACTGCCCCACGGGCCGTCGGCGAGCATGTTGACGAGCGATTCCGCCAAACGCACCCCGTGCATGTTGTCATGGTTGAACTGCATAAACCCATGACATCACAGTTGTCCTGTGGAGGTTTTCCACGACGAGCACCAGCCCGAGGGGACCACCCGACTTGACCAGCACCGCCGAAGCAAGCCGTTCCACCCAGCGCCGCATCGTGCGTACCCTGTCGATCGCACAGATCTTCTCGGGCCTGGGCAACGGCTCAACCCTCGCCCTGGGCTCCATCCTGGCCGTTGACCTGTCAGGGTCCGAAGCGTGGGCCGGGTCCGTCAACACAGCCCTCACCCTCGGCACCGCGGCCACGGCGATTCCGCTCTCCCGGCTGGCCCTGCAACGGGGTCGCCGTGTGGCCCTCACCACCGGCCTGGCCGCGGCGATCGCCGGCACTTTCCTGATGGTCACCGCAGTGACCGCGCAACTGTTTGTGCTCCTGCTTGCCGGATCCTTCCTCGTTGGTCTGGCTTCGGCGGTCAACCTGCAGGCCCGCTTCGCTGCGACGGACCTGGCCGAGCCGGCCCACCGGGGACGGGACCTCTCCCTGGTGGTGTGGGCGATCACCATCGGCGCCGTCGCGGGACCCAACATGGTCTCCCCCGGAGCCGTCCTGGCTGGCTGGCTGGACATTCCGCCTGCTGCCGGTCCCTTCCTGATCTCTGCGTTGGGGATGGTGGTTGGCGCTGCGATCGTGGCGCTGTCCCTGCACCCGGACCCGCTGCTGACCCGCCGCGCCCTCGACGGGGCGGACGTTCTGCCTGCTTCCAGGCTCTTCGACACCTGGCGTGAAGGCTGGCGGACCGTGAAACGGCACCCTACCGCCCGCGGAGCCGTCGTAGCGGTCATTGCGGCCCACGCGGTCATGGTCGCCGTGATGTCCATGACACCGCTGCACATGCAGCACCACGCCGGACACGCGGCCGGGAATGCCGACACCATCGCACTGATCGGCCTGACCATCTCCCTGCACATCGCGGGGATGTATGCCCTGTCGCCGCTGATGGGCGTCCTTACTGACCGCCTTGGGCCACACGCCACCGCGCTGGCGGGCCTGCTCACCCTGCTCGCGGCTGTGGCACTGGCAGGGCTGGCGTCCCAGAGCATGGGAGCGGTCACCGTTGGCCTGATCCTTCTCGGGCTGGGCTGGTCGGCAACCACCGTTGCCGGTTCCACCCTGCTCGTGGCTTCCCTCACACCCGCTGAACGCGTCCCGGTCCAGGGGTTCTCGGACGCCACCATGTCGCTGGCCGCCGCGGTGGGAAGCGCGGCAGCGGGGCCGGTCATGGGCCTGACCGGCTACTCCGGCGTCAGTGCCTTCGCGGCTGCAGTAATCGCGGCCGCAGCCGTGGCGTTGCTACGCCTGCGCGTCCGGCGCTGACGCGTCTGCCACCACCAAAGTGTCCTGCGTCCGGACGTCGCCCGTTCCGGTGCGCGGTTCTGCCCTACCGTGCCGCGCTGCGTCTGCGAACACCGCGACGGCTGCCACGGCGAGGGTCACCCCGCAGGACGCCACGACGTCGGTAAGCCAGTGATAGCCGAGGTACAGCCGGCTCAAGCCGACCAGTGCCGTGAGTGCAAAGGCGGCACAGAACCCAAGTACCGCCGTCGTACGTGTTCCCGAACGGGATAGCACGAGGTAGGCGAGCACAACGGAGAATACGCCGATGCCGACAGTGTGCCCCGACGGGAAGGAAAGTGCGTCGTCGGGACCGAGCAGGAAATCAGAGGACGACGGCCGGGACCGCCCAACCGCTTGCTTGATGAGGGTTGTCAGCACAACGGCCAGCACCATGGCACCCATGAGGACCGCCGGGCGCCACAGCTCCCTCTTCCACAGCGCCCACGCCAGGGCAAACGCCCCTCCGATGACGCTCAGCGTTTCCGGCGATGTCACGGTGGTCAGGGCCGCCAGCAGAACGGTGGCCGCGGGATTCCGGGAATCCACCATCAGGCTGTGCACAGGACCATCCAGGGCGGCCAGCCCCGAATCTGACTGGACGGCAGCGAACATGAGCCAGAAAACAGCGTCACCGGCCACCAGGAGAGCCCCGGCCCAGCAGAAAAGAACCTGCTGCGACGCCCTCAGCAAGGGCGCCGGGCGCAGGCGGGCAATCAAGGCAAAGAGCATCCGGCCATTCTGCCGGACCGGCCTCCGGGTTGGCCGGACGTTTGCTGGGAGCCGGGTGGGGACTGATTCCATGCAACGGATTCGGGAGGCGGCGCTGCGCTGGCTAAGATTGCAGCCATGACTTCGAACGTGACTGCGGTCAGCTATGGCCTGAAACTGTCCCCCTCGGAACCGGAAAACCTGCGGTCCTTGCTGGCGGACTCCGGTGCCAGCTTCGGAGAAGCTGCCAGCACAGGCGACGGACGCTTCGAGGTCTGCACCGTGGACTTTTCCGTGCCGTCCGGCTCTGCCGCGGACATCGCCGGCCTGCGGCACGCGGTTGCCGCCGCGAAGGAGAACGCGGAGCGGGCCGGCGTGGACACCGCCATCGTCCCCGCGGAACTGCGGAAGGCCGAGCGCAAGCTGCTCATCATGGACGTCGACTCCACCCTGATCCAGCAGGAGGTCATCGAGCTCCTCGCCGCCTATGCCGGAAAGCGCGACGAAGTCGCTGCCGTTACGGAAGCCGCCATGCGCGGTGAACTCGACTTCGCGCAAAGCCTGCACGCCCGCGTGGCCGTCCTTGCGGGGCTGCCGGCCGCCGTCGTCGACTCGGTCCGCGCAGAAGTGAAGCTGAGCGAGGGTGCCGCGGAGCTGGTGGCCGCATTCAAGGCTGCGGGCCACGCCGTTGCGGTGGTATCCGGCGGCTTCAACCAGATCCTGCGCCCCATCGCCGAGGACCTCGGCATGGATTACTGGATCGCCAACGAGCTGGAGATCGTGGACGGGGCCCTGACGGGCAAGGTCCTCGGGGCTGTGATTGACCGTGCAGCCAAGGAAAAGTACCTCCGCGAATGGTCGGCCGCCGAGGGCATCGTGTTGGAGCACACCATCGCAGTGGGCGATGGCGCCAACGACCTGGACATGCTCGGCGCCGCGGGCATCGGCGTGGCCTTCAACGCCAAGCCCGCCGTCCGTGCCGTGGCCGACGCCGCCATCAACATCCCGTACCTCGACGCGGTGCGGCACATCGCCGGCGTCTGAACATCCGGAACTAGAAGCCCGACGGCGGCGTGAACTGGCTTGCCGTGAACACGGCCCCGCCGGGGTCCCGGATCAGGGCGGTCCGTGTCCACTCGGTCTCGTCCTGCGCCAGGACGTGGCCGCCCAGGCGCTCCGCCTCCTGCACCGCCCGGTCACGGTCCGCGACGGTGAAGGTGACATGCCAGTGCGGCCGCTCGCCAGGGGCGGTAGGCGCAAGCCAGCCCACTGCGTCGGCGAAACCTGTGGGGACCGCGTCCCCGGATTGGCGGGCCCGGATATCCGGGTCGACGGTGGCTTCCAGATGGTCGCCGTAGCCTGGACGGCGGATCATGGTGCCGAAGTCGAGACGGTCAAATTGCCAGCCGAAGGCCCTGGCATAGAAGTCCGCGGCAGCATCCGTGTCCGCGGTATGGAGGTCGCTGAAGTTCCAGCCGCCCGGCACGTTGACCGCCTGGGCGCCCGGCCGCTCCGCCGGCTGCCAGATGCGGAACTCCGCCCCCTCGGGATCGGCCAGCGCGGCCCACACGCCGCCAACGCCTGTATCGGCAGGAGCCGATTTGAGAGTGGCCCCGGCTGACAGCAGATGACGCACTGCGGCGTCTGCATTCTCGACTCCGATGTACGTGTTCCAGGCGGGGACGCCGTGGGGGCCGGTGCCGAAACCGGTGATGGCGCCTGTCTCCTGGCCGCCGAGCCGGGCGATTGCGTAACTGCCAGTGTCCCCGGGTGGCGCCGTGCCGGCGTCGAACTCCCAACCGAGCAGTCCCCCGTAGAACTTCGTGGCCGTTCCCACGTCCGGCTGTTGGCTGTCCACCCAGCACGGCACGCCGGCCGGATAGCTCCGCTTCGCTGCTGCTGCATCGTCTGCCATGGCTATGACCCTAGGCGCCCCAGGCCGGCCGGACAACGCCTGCGCGGCCCGATTTGTGTACTGCTGATGCAGGCCGCGGCCACCGCGGCGGGGACGCCGAAGGCCCGGCGCTGTTGCGCCGGGCCTTCGGGTCAGGGATCCGGGTCAGGAACCCGCGTCAGGAACCCGCGGACGGCAGATGCCGGACGGACTAGCCGGCGTTCTTGCCGAAGTAGTCCGCGCCGCCGGCGTATTCCGTGTGGCCGGACTCGACGTCGGCGGTGGCCATGCTGGCAACCACCGCGGCGAACTCCTCAACGGAGTACAGCTTGCCGGCCTCGGCGCGGCGGGCCTCGATGGCGCCGGGGTTCGACCGGTCCAGCAGCGTCGCGGTCACGGTGCCTTCGATCATGTCGCCGGACACGACCACCAGGGTGATGCCCTTGTCCGCCAGGTTCGGCAGCAGCTCACGCAGGGCGTCCTCACCGGCACGCTTGCTGCGGGCCACGGGCTCGTACTCGGGCATGGTGGGCACCGAATTGATGAAGTGGGCCTGGTGGCTGGTCACGAAGACAACGCGGGAGCCCTCCTTCATCAGGGGCGCGGCGGCGTTGAGCATGTTGACCTGCGCGTCGCGGTTGAGCTTGAGGGCGTAGTCCTCTTCCATCCCTGTTTCCATGCCGCCGGAGGCGTTGAGGACCAGGACGTCGAGCGAGCCGAAGTTTTCCATGGCGGCGCTGGCCAGCGCCTGCACGCCTTCGAGGGTGGTCAGGTCAGCGCCCACGGCGACGGCACGGCCGCCGTCGGCCTGGATCCCGGCCACCACTTTGTTGGCGCGGGGCGCCTTCTGGCGGTAGTTAACCACGACGGCGGCGCCCTCGCCGGCGAGGATCTTGGCAACTTCGGCGCCGATGCCGCGCGAAGAACCGGTGACGATGGCTGTCTTGTTGTCCAACTGTCCCATGTGGGCTCCCTTATCTAAATCTTGATCTTTGTTCAAAACGTCTAATGACTGATGGCCTGCAGTCCATCATGCCAGCGGGCAGGCCGGTTTCCTTTGTCGGAACGCGACAAAGAAGCCGGTGGCCTGCCCGTTGGCGAAGTCGTGCGCCTGGGGGCCTAGTGCCCCATGCCGAGGCCGCCGTCGACCGGAATGACGGCGCCGGAAATGTAGGCGGCCTCGTCGCTGGAGATCCAGCGCACCACGTTGGCCACCTCCGAGGCGTCTGCGAAGCGCCCGGCGGGGATACTGGACAGGTAACCCTTCTGGGTTGCTTCCGGCAGTTCGGCCGTCATGTCCGTGTTGATGAATCCGGGAGCCACCACATTAGCCGTGATTCCCCGCGAACCGAGCTCGCGGGTCAGGGAGCGGGCGATGCCGACAAGCCCGGCCTTGGAGGCGGAGTAGTTGATCTGGCCCGGCGCGCCGTAGAGGCCCGAAACGGAGGAAATGAGTACCACGCGGCCCTTGCGCAGCCGGATCATGCCCTTCGAGGCGCGCTTGATGACGCGGAACGCGCCGGTCAGGTTGGTGTCGATGACGGACGTGAAGTCGTTCTCGCTCATGCGCAGCAGCAGCGTGTCCTTGGTGATGCCGGCGTTGGCCACCAGCACCTCGACGGGACCGTGGGCGGCCTCAACCTCGGCGAACGCAGCGTCAACGGAGGCTTCGTCGGTTACGTCGGCCTTGACCCCGAGGACACCCTCCGGCAGCTTCGATTCGCTGCGGTAGGTCACGGCCACCTTGTCGCCGTTGGCCAGGAATGCTTCCGCGATGGCCAGGCCGATGCCGCGGTTTCCGCCGGTGATAAGGACGCTGCGGGCCGTGGTTGCTGCTTCAGACATGTGTGCTCCGGATTTCCGCGGAGCATGGCTCCGCTGTGATGGCTGGAAATTTGACTGCCTCCGATCTTATCGCCCGATTGGGAGCCAACTTCGGATGGTGAGAGAATTGGGGTAGCCATTGGAGCGTGATGAGACAGTCGTGATACCTGAACCCCAACCCGGACAGCAGACGCCCGGGAAGCGTGACGCAGCCGCCGGCCATCCGGAAGTAATCAGCATCACGGACGCCGCCGCAGCGCATTCCGAAGACATGCGGGAGCGGATGATCAAGTACGCCCTCGCCATGGGTATCCGCATGGTGTGCCTGATTCTGATCTTCGTGGTGGACGGCTGGTTCAAGCTGATTGCGGTGGCGGGTGCGGTGTTCCTGCCGTGGGTCGCTGTGGTGATCGCCAACGGTTCGGACAAGGCAGAGATCCACAGCGATGCGCTGCTCGATTACACGCCCTACGCTGAGCTGGGAGCGGCCGAGGAACCCGGGACTGCCGAAAGCGCGGACGCGGCCGATGAGCCGACCGTGCTCCAGGGCGAACTCATTGCTGATGACGAAGAAGACGACGACGGCCGGGGACAGAAAGCTTCATGAACATTTTCAACCTGGGTGGCGGCAGCGGCGATCTGGCCGGGCCAGCATCCGCGGCCGCGTGCTCCCGCAAAGCCTGCCGGGCCGATGCGTCCTGGCAGCTGCTCTGGAACAATCCCAAGATCCATACGCCTGACCGCCGCAAGGTGTGGCTGGCGTGCGGTGAGCACAAGGCGTGGCTGGAGGACTACCTGCAGACGCGGGGGCTCTGGAAGGAAACCGTGCCGCTCGAGGGCGCTGAAGCGGGCGGGAACAGCTGAATGTACAGGTTCCTGTTTTCCAGCAAGTGGCTGGGCTATCTCCTGCTGGCCGCGATCTTCGCCACCGGTTGCGTTTTCCTCGGCCGCTGGCAGATGGACCGCCGGGCGGAGACGCTCGCGGAAATCCAGCGCGTCACGTCCAACTACTCCGCCACTCCCATCACGTTTGCCCAGGCCCGCAATGAGTTCAACCAACTGGACCCGTCCAAGGAATGGACCCAGGTCAGGCTCCAGGGCACGTACGACGTCGACGGGCAGCGGATCGTGCGCAACCGCCCCCTCAACGGGCAGCCCGGATACGAGGTAGTGGTGCCGTTCAGGCTCGTGTCGGGCGAGACTGTGGTGGTTGACCGCGGCTGGCTGCCGATCGGCAATAAGACGCCCGGCCGGCCGGACTCCATTCCGGCGCCGCCGTCCGGGCAGATCATTGCCGTAGTGCGGCTCAAGCACAGCGAACCCACCCTGCAGCGCGGCGCGCCGGAAGGCCAGCTGGCATCCATTGACCTGCCCGCCTACGCCACCGAGCTCGGCTACCCGCTGCTCACGGGCGCATACGGTCAGCTCGCCTCGGAGACACCGCCGGTGGCGGACATGCCGCAGCAGTTCCCGATGCCCTCGGTAGATGAGGGTACGCACCTGTCCTACTCGCTGCAGTGGTTCGCCTTCGGCGTCCTCATGTTCGTGGGCTTTGGATACGCTGCCCGGCAGCAGGCGCGCAACGCCGCGATGGATGCCGAGGACGCCGAGGCGCTGGACGGTGAGCCTGCCCACGCCGCCGCGGGAGCCCGACGTCGTCCGCCGGCACCCCGGAAGCGTAAGCGGCCGACCGCGGAAGAAGAGGAAGACGCGATCCTGGATGCCCAGGGCTACTGACGACCGGAGCACGGTCATGCTTGCCGACCCTGTGGCCAACGTGCGCCGCGCCCTGACCGCGGCCGGCGCCCGCGACACAGTCACGGTTCTTCCCGGTGCGGTTCCGACGGCGGCCGCCGCCGCTGACGCGCTCGGCTGCGACGTTGCGGCAATCACCAACAGTCTGGTGTTTGAAGTCGACGGCGCTCCCCTGCTGATTCTCGCCAGCGGAGCCGCCAAAGTGGACGTCCGGCTGGTGGCCTCCCAGCTGGGCACCGGACGGATCCGCCGCGCCGCGCCGGACTTCGTCCTGCACCACACGGGCCAGGAAGTGGGCGGGGTTGCCCCTGTGGGGCATCCGGCGAAGATCCGCACCCTGCTGGACGCCTCGCTCGAAAACCACGCCACACTCTGGGCCGGGGCGGGCGACCACCACTCGATGTTCTCCATCAGCTACGGCGAGCTGCAGCGGATCACGGGCGCCCACGCGCTTCGGGTGCGCTGAGCGCTTCCCGTGCGCTGAGTTCCGTAACCGTTCAGTCCTTTTGGAGTGGTGGTCGGGAAGCGGTTGATTACGGCGGTTGCCCGGGATTCAGACGTGGAGGGTGGGCCGGTAGATGAGCTCTTGGGTGTGGCCATCGAGCGTCCGGCTCTCGATCAGCTCGAGATCGAAGTCGGCGGCATCCTGGAAGATCGGCTGCTCTCCGGTCTGGCCGGTGATCACCGGGAAGACCGTCACCTGGACGCGGTCGACCAGACCGGCGGCCATCAGCGCGCGGTTCATCGACAGGCTGCCGTGGGAGCGCAGGGGCACTTCTGACTCTTCCCTGAGCCGGGCGACGACGTCCACTGCGTCGCCGCTCGCGACGGTGGCGTCCGGCCAGTCGAGCGGTTCCTGCAGGGTTCTCGACACGACCGTTGCCGGCAGGTGCGTCATCCGCGTGACCCATGAGTCACGGACGTCGGAACCCTCGCTGCTCGACGCCAGCATCCGCGTGAACGCCCGATACGTGTTGGCCCCGAAGACCATCCGCTGCTCCGTGCTGTACAGGGCGAGACGGTGTTCGAGCAGCTCGGGGCCCTGCTTGCCCCAGTAACCGCCCCAGTTGCCGCTGTGGGAGCCGAAGCCGTCGAGGCTGCAAAAGACGTCGAAGGTGTAGATAGCGCTCATGCTGTTCTCCTCGAATACGGCTGGTCGGGTTTGGAAATACGGATGTCACAGCGGGAAGAGCATAGCTACCGACGCGGAGGATGGCCACAGGGCTTCAAAAGCGCAACCATGGCGGCCGCAAGCATCGCAGGCCTGGAGATGCCCACAATGCTTCGACCCCGCTTTACGCTATTCGTTGCAGGACAAACGGCAACCTGCTGCAAGTCAGAAGGCGAGTTCTTCCGCTGTCGCTTCTGCACTCTGGGCAGGGGTGGGGGTGTGGCCGCGCAGCGGGACGTGGCGGATGAACAGGGCCAGCACGAAGCCGGCTGCGGCGACGACGGCGGCCCAGAGGAAGACGCTTTGGATGCCGCTCGTCACGGTCTGTTTGAAGAGGTCCTGGACCGCCTGCGGCAGGGAGTGCAGGGCCGCCGGGGTTATCTGTCCGCTCTGGTGCAGGTTTCCGGAGCCGCCGGCGCCGCCGCCCATGGCGTCCGCCAGGCGGCTCGCGTAGATGGATCCCAGGACCGAGATCCCGAGGGATCCGCCCATGTTCCGGGCAAAGGTGCTGGTGCCGGTGGCGGCCCCGATGTCCTTGATGTGCACGCTGTTCTGGGCGATGAGATTGGTGGTCTGCATCATGCAGCCCATGCCGGCACCGAGGACGGCCATGTAGATGCCCGACTGCCAGGCCGGAGTATCCAGGCCCATGGTGGAGAAGAGGAACAGGCCGGCTGCCATGAGCGCGGATCCGGCGATCGGGAGCGACTTGTAGTGTCCGGTGCGCGTTACGAGCAGGCCTCCGGTCAGTGAGACGATCATCGCGGCGATCATCATGGGCATCAGCAGCAGCCCGCTGCTGGTCGCGGATTGGCCCTGGACGTACTGCTGGAACTGGGGCAGGAAGGTGATCCCGCCGAACATGGCGAAACCAACGATGAAGCCCAGCGCGTTGGCCAGCGAGAAGTTGCTGCTGGCGAACAGGCGCAGCGGAATGACGGGCTCGGCGACGCGGCTTTCGATAACCAGGAACAGGACCAGCCCGACGGCGGCGGTGGCCCCGAGGCCGATGATTTCCGGTGAGTTCCAGTCATACTGGCTACCGCCCCAGCTCAGCATCAGCACGAGCGAGGTGATCCAGACTGTGAGGACGGCGGAGCCCCACCAGTCGATCTGCACCTTCGATGTCCGCGGCTGGCGCGGAAGCTTGAGCGTGAACCAGCAGACGACGAGCGACAGGACGCCCAGCGGCAGGTTGACATAGAACGCCCAGCGCCACGTGGCGTGGTCTGTGATGAAACCGCCCAGCAGCGGTCCGCCGATCATGGCCAGCGGCATGACGGCCATCATGATGCCCTGGTACTTGCCGCGCTCCCGGGGCGGGACCATGAGTCCGATCGCGGCCATGATGCCCACCATCAGCCCGCCGGCACCCAGGCCCTGGAATGCGCGGAAGCCAATAAGCTCCGTCATGTCCTGACTCATCCCGCACAGGGCTGAACCGGCAAGGAAAACCACGATCGACGCCATGAACGTGCGGCGGTGCCCGAAGATGTCGCCGAGTTTGCCCCAGATCGGGGTGGCCACGGTGGATGCGAGGACATACCCGGTGGTGACCCAGGCAAGGTGGTCCATGCCGCCCAGTTCACCAACGATGGTTGGTAGCGCCGGGGCAACAATCATGTTATCCAGCTGTGCGAGCAGCATGGCGATGATCAGCCCGCTCATCGCGGTGACGATCTGGCGTGGTGACAGCCGGGCGGGCTCCTGGTCAGCTTTCATGGCAGGCGGGTCCTTTGGAAGTTGGTTTGCGGCCTCACTTACCGCTCGGTTAGCATGGTACTTACCGGCCGGTTAGTTAGCAAGCGGACCGGCCTGCGCAAGTGGCCGGGTTGAGAGGAAGCACGCACAGATGACACCCACGAATGGCGGGGCAGTCCCGCCTGCGGGCGGGACGCGGGAGAACATCCAGGCTGTCGCCTTGCGCCTGTTTGCCGACCAAGGCTACGAGTCGACGTCAATGCGGCAGATCGCTGAGGAACTTGGCTTCACGAAGGCGGCGCTGTACTACCACTTCAAGAGCAAGGAAGACATCGTCCGGGCCCTGATGGAGACCATGCGCGGGCAGGTCACGGACCTGCTGGCCTGGGCCCGGACACAGGAACCTGGCCCCGACGTACGCCGGACCGTGATCGCCCGGTGGACCGCGATCATGCAGGACCAGGGCCTGCGCATGTTCCGCTTCCTCGGTTCCAACCATCGGTTGATCAGGGACATCAAATCAGAACCGGGCCAACATGAAGGAATGGCCGCCGCCGTTTCCCAACTGTTTGCCATCCTCACGCCCCCCGGGGCAAGCGTGGAGGACCAGCTGCGCGTCCGCTTCGCCCTGCTCAGCATCAACATGCTCGGCATGGCCGCCCGCGACCTCGACGCCGACGAGAAAGACATCCTGGAGGCGGCCGCACGCATCTCCTCCGGCCTGCTGCCGCCCGGATTCTGAGAGTCCGTCTTACCTTCCAACGCCCGCCTCCTATTCTGCTCACGCCTGTTTTTTCGACCCGTGATGGGAACCTTCATGACTGTGCCAATCCTGTCCGCCCGCGACCTGACGAAAACCTATGGCCGCGGACCTGACCGTTTCGATGCCCTCAAGGGCGTTTCCCTGCAGATTGACCGCGGAGACTCCGTGGCCATCGTGGGCAAGAGCGGGTCCGGTAAATCCACTCTGATGCACCTGCTGGCGCTGCTGGACACCCCGGGCGGAGGCGAAGTCTGCGTTGATGGCGTTGACGCAAGGAACCTGAGCGGGCGCAAGCTCAACAGCCTGCGGAACGGGATGTTCGGGTTCGTGTTCCAGCAGTTCTTCCTCAACCACTCGTCCACTGTGCTGGAGAACGTCGTGCTGCCGCTGAAGATCGCAGGTGTGGGCGCACGGGAACGCCGCGCGCGCGGCATGGCTGTACTGGAGCAGCTTGAGCTGGCCGATAAGGCCCGCAACAAGGCCGGGAACCTCTCCGGCGGCCAGAAGCAGCGCGTAGTGATCGCGCGGGCACTGGCTAACAACCCACAGGTCCTCTTCGCCGATGAACCCACGGGCAACCTCGATACCGCCACCGGGCGGGTCGTGGAGGACATTCTGTTTGACCTCAACCAGAACCACGGAATCACCCTGATCACGGTCACTCACGACCATGACCTGGCGGCCCGGTTCAACCGGCGCATCTTTATCCGCGACGGCCAACTGATCAGCACCGACGAGGAGCACGCGGCGTGAAACCGCTCGAGATACTGAAAACAGCGATCACCAACAGTTTCCGAAGCAAGCTGCGCACCACGCTGACCATCCTGGCAATCTTTGTCGGAGCCTTCACCCTGACCATCACCAATGGCCTTGGCACTGGCATCTCCGAGTACATCGACGCCCAGGTCGCCGCCGTCGGACCAGGCAACGCCTTTACGATCACCAAGACCGACACCAATGCCGGCGCTGGTTCCGGTCCACAGAAATACGATCCGGAGGTCAAGGTGCTGGCCGCCGGCGGCCGGCCCGGATCCACCCAGCTGGCACTGAATCCGTCAGACCTGGACAAGGTGGCCTCGGTTGCCGGGATCACCGGTGTTTCCCCTGTGACGCGGCTCAGCCCCTCATACATCGAGTGGAACAACAACGGGAAGTACCAGCTCTCCGTCAGCCCCCTGGCCGGCGCACAGCCCCAACTCGATGCCGGTACAGGCCTGGACGACACGGCCAAGCAGGCCCAGATCATCCTCCCGGCCCCGTACATCGTCCCATTGGGGTTCAGCGGCAACGCCCAAGCCATCGGCCAGGAGGCCACCATCGGAATCCAAGACGCGACCGGTGCCATGCACACCATCACCGCACGCATCAACGGCGTGGAACAAAGCGCCCTCCTCGGCGGTGGTGGCGCGTTTGCCAACAAGGCGCTCACCGCCGCACTTGCCGATGCCCAGGGGATAGGGGCTCCCGACGCGGCAAAGGATGTCTGGACCGCGGCCACGGCAACGTTCGATACAACTTCGCCGGACCGAATCAACGATATGAAGTCGCGCCTGGCGGACGCGGGTTACACCGCCCAGACGCTCGAGGACCGGATCGGAACCGTCAAGACGGTCATCAGCGGGATCATCGGCGTCCTGAACGCTTTTGCGGTGATCGCACTGGTCGCTGCGGGCTTCGGAATCGTGAACACCCTGCTGATGTCTGTCCAGGAACGCACCCGGGAAATCGGCCTCATGAAAGCCATGGGCATGGGAAGCGGCTCTGTCTTTGCCCTCTTCAGCACCGAAGCGGCATTCATCGGACTGCTCGGCAGCATGATCGGATCCACTGCCGCTATCGGGCTGGGCACTGCGGTCAGCGGCGCCCTCGCCCGTGGCCCGCTCAGCGACCTGGCAGGCCTTCAGATTCTCAGCTTCGCGCCTGGGCCCGTTGCCGGAGTCATCCTCCTTGTCATGGCCATCGCCTTCATCGCCGGGACCTTGCCAGCGTGGCGGGCTGCCCGGCAGAACCCGATCGACTCCCTCCGCTACGAATAGCCGACACCGGCAGCCGAATCCGTGCGGAGGGAAATCGTGGCCACGGCAGAGTGGAGTTCATCGGATTTCTCGAGCCGGCGGTAGCGGAGGCAGCGGAGGATTCAAGCCTTCCCGTAGCTGGAGGTCCGAGGAACCACTGGAATACTCATTCCCGTTGGGGTCGTGAGCGGAAGTATTGGTTGCGGCGTGGTTTTCGGTGGGGGTCGAGTTCGGGTGGGGGTTTGAACCAGGGCACCTCGTTGGTGACGTCGATGTTCCAGTTTTCCTTGTGGATGAGGTGGTGGTGGTGGCTGCAGAGGAGGACGCCGTTTCCGGTGCTGGTGGTTCCGCCGCGGGACCAGTAGGTGATGTGGTGGGCTTCGCACCAGGGTGCTGGGATGGTGCAGCCGGGGAATGCGCAGCCTTGGTCGCGGGCGGTGATGGCTTTGCGGATGTGCGGTGGGAAGACGCGTGCGGCGCGGCCGATGTCCAGGATGCGTCCTTGGGTGCCGAGGACGACGGGGATGATGTCGGCGTCGCAGGCGATTTTGCGGATCGTGGCCGGGTTCACCGGCCCGCTGAACGCGAACAGGGCGGTGCCGTCGCCGGTGTAGCCGGGCTGCCCCTGGAGGTCCTGCCATCGCTCGACTTTGGCCAGGAGGTCGCGGTAATCGATGGTGGCCAGGATTTGGGGCCGGTGCCCGCCGTTGGCGGGCAGGGCGCCTGTGGTGAGGGCTGTTTGGCAGGCGCCGACGAGCCCGTCGAGCCGTTTCTGCGCATCGGACCGGTGGTCCAGGGTGATCTCCGGGACGCCCGGGGTGTCCCACCCAGCTGGATCGCTCTGTTCACCCGCCGCTGTGCCGGCGGGACTGGACCCGTCACCACCGGTCCCGTCACTGTCGTTCCCGCCGTCGGTTTCGTGTCCCGGTGCGATGGTGCGGGGGTTGGTGGCGGTGTTCATGACGGTGGTGAGGGTTTCCAACTGTTCGGTGGTGGCGAAGATTTCCAGGTGCTGCAGGCCGTGTTTGGGCCGGCGGATGAAGGCGCCCTGGATCTGGCGGAGGGCAGCTTCGGAGGGTTCGGTGCCGTCCTGGTCGATCGCCTCGGCCCAGTGCCGGGCGACCCGGGTCAGGAAGTCCGCGTCGTTCTCGACGGCGGTGACGGTCAGGTCGTGTTCCATCTCCGCGGCCCGGGCAGGGGTGGTGAAATGCCGTGCCCGGTCCAGGGCGAGGGTGATGGTGGTCCCCGCGCGTGAGCTGACCTGCCCGGTGCTGACGGCGGCGGCGAGCTCTTCGTAGCGGGGCGGGAGCTGCTGTCCGCCGAAACCTGCCCGGGGCAGGACCGAATCGGCAAGGGCGAGGCGGCGGCGGGCCTCGCCGGCGCTGATCCGCAGCCTGCCGCGGAGGAATTCGACGGTATTCCGGGAACCGTCAGCGCCCGGATCCGCGCCTGAATCCGGAACGGGGACGAGGGGTGCCGCGGCGGCGGTGAGGGCCTCGGTGCGGGACCGGTCCACCGCCCCGGCGGCGAGCACCTGCAGATGCTCCACCTTCCGGGAGAGCTCCTCGACCCGGTCCGCGAAATCAGCGGACTGAGAGAGACCCCACAGCCCGGTGTCCTCGGCGGTGATGGGGTCCGAGGCCAGCAACGCAAGGGACTGGTCGACCGCGTCGGCCGCGGCTGGAAGGCTCTGCAGGGCGTTCGCCCCCATGGACACCAACCCGCCGCCGCCGGACCATCCGGCCCGGTGTGCGGCACCCTCTGCGGTGAATCCCCCAACGGTTTCCATAAAACCATTGTGCTGAGGGGGTCTGACATTTTTTTGCCTCGGAGTCTGTAGCAGCTCCGCCGCGCAGCAACCGGCCGACTGAAGTGCCGCCGTCGGGAGCGACCTTACTGCCCCAGCCACCGCCGTCGTTCCCCGCGACGGAAACCAGCCCACCGCCACCGGGCCATTCGGCCCGGTCTGCGGTGAATCCCCCAACGGCTTCCATAAAACCATTGTGATGAGGGGGTCTGACATTCATGGGCGGGAAGCGCTGGCCTGCCCGTCGGGCCGACCGCGGCACTCACTCGCCCGCCAGCAAACTTAAGCCAGCGTGATGAGGTCCAGGTAGTCCTCGTTCCAGAGGTCCTCAACGCCGTCGGGCAGCAGCACCACGCGCTCCGGGTTGAGGGCCTCAACGGCGCCTTCGTCGTGGCTGACCAGGACGACGGCGCCGGTGTAGTTGCGCAGGGCACCGAGGATCTCGGCGCGGCTGGCGGGGTCGAGGTTGTTGGTGGGCTCATCCAGCAGGAGGACGTTGGCGCTGGAGGCCACGATGGTGGCCAGCGCCAGACGGGTCTTCTCACCGCCGGAGAGCACGCCGGCAGGCTTGTCGACGTCGTCACCGGAGAACAGGAACGAGCCCAGGATGCCGCGGACCTCCGCGTCCTTCATGTCCGGGGCGGACGATCGCATGTTCTCCAGGACGGTGCGGTCGACGTCGAGGGTTTCATGTTCCTGGGCGTAGTAGCCCACCTTGAGGCCGTGGCCGGGGACAATGTCGCCGGTGTCGGGGCGGTCCACCCCGGCGAGCATCCGCAGGAGGGTGGTCTTGCCGGCGCCGTTGAGGCCGAGGATGACCACCTTGGAGCCGCGGTCGATGGCAAGGTCGACGTCCGTGAAGATTTCCAGCGAGCCGTAGGACTTGCTGAGGCCTTCCGCCGTGAGCGGGGTCTTGCCGCAAGGGGACGGATCCGGGAAGCGCAGGGCTGCCACACGGTCGGTTTCGCGCACTGCTTCCAGCCCGCTGAGCAGGCGTTCGGCGCGCTTTGCCATGTTCTGCGCTGCAACGGCTTTGGTGGCCTTGGCGCGCATCTTGTTGGCCTGGTCGAACAGGACCTGGGCCTTCTTTTCGGCGTTGGCGCGTTCCCGCTTGCGGGCGCGTTCGTCTGTTTCGCGCTGCGTCAGATAGCGCTTCCAGTCCATGTTGTAGAAATCGATCTGGGCACGGTTGGCATCCAACAGGAACACCTTGTTCACGGTGGCTTCGAGCAGCTCGGTGTCGTGGCTGATCACGATCAGTCCGCCCTGGTGGTTCTTGAGGAAGTCACGCAGCCACGCGATGGAATCGGCGTCGAGGTGGTTGGTGGGCTCATCGAGGAGCATGGTCTCGGCGTCCGAGTACAGGATGCGCGCGAGTTCCACGCGGCGCCGCTGACCGCCGGACAGGGTCTTGAGGGGCTGGTTCAGCAGGCGGTCGGGCAGGGCGAGGTTCGAGCAGATAGCTGCGGCCTCGGCTTCGGCAGCGTAGCCGCCGGCGGCCAGGAATTCGGATTCGAGCCTGTCGTAGCGGTTCATCGCCTTGCGCTGGACCGCTGCGTCCTCGCTGGCCATCTCGTCATGGGCCTGCTTCAGCTTGCCGGCGACGATGTCCAGGCCGCGGGCGGACAGAATCCTGTCCCGTGCGAGCTGCTCCATGTCTGGCGTGCGCGGATCCTGGGGCAGGTACCCGATCTCACCGCTTCGGGTCACCTTGCCGGCGGCAGGCAGGCCCTCGCCGGCGAGCACACGGGTCAGCGTGGTTTTGCCGGCACCGTTGCGGCCCACGAGCCCAATCTTGTCGCCCTTGTCGATCCGGAAGCTCACCTGGTCCATGAGCAGGCGGGCGCCGGCGCGCAGTTCAAGATCCTGAACGGTAATCACAGCAGGTAAGGCCTTTCACAACAGGGAATGCCGCAGCACGGCAGGTTGCATGCCGCACGGCGCAAAGTAAAGAACGCCGGGGATGCCGGCCGCAGAACGGCCCGTTCAAGTCTACCGGCCGGTGCAACCCGGCCAGAACACGCTTTCGGTGCCCAGAAGAGCGCCTTCGCCACAAGAACGAGCGCAGTATTTGTGTCCAGGACCAGACCCCGGGGCGTCACCCTTGTAGGACAGCAACAAAATGCCGTGATTCCCGGGCCAGTAACGTCAACACCAGCCGATAATTGTTTGTACCCCTCCGACAGGACCTCCCATGACCCAGACCCATTCCGCCGGCGCCCTGCAGCCGGCAAAGCGCACCCGCTGGAACGCCACCGACCTCGGACTCATCGCCGTCTTCGCCGCGCTCGTGGCGGCATCAGCCCTGGTTGCGGCCATCCCCGTGGGTGGCCTCGGCGTCCCCATCACGCTCCAGACGCTCGCCGTCATACTGACCGGGCTCGCACTGGGCCCCGGCCGCGCGTTCGCCGCCGTCGGTCTCCATACCCTGCTTGGGCTCGCCGGACTCCCCATTTTCAGCGGCGGCCGCAGCGGTCTGGGCATTCTGGCCGGACCCTCGGCCGGCTACATCATCGCGTTCCCCCTCGCCGCCGCGGCGGTGGGCTGGCTGGCCGCCGTCGTCATCCGCCGCACGGTGAAGTTCCGTGCCGTATTCCTGTTCGCCGCCGCCATGGCCGCCAGCATTGTGCTGATCCACGGACTGGGCATCGCCGGCATGATGGTGAACGCCAAGCTGGACTTCTCCAAGGCGTTCCTGGCCGATCTCCCCTTCTACCCGGGTGACATCATCAAGAACGTCCTCGCCGTCGCGGTGGCCATCGCCCTGCACAAGGCCTTCCCCGATCTGCTGGTCCGCCGAGTCCGGCAGCTCCCGCAGAAGGCCGCCGCGCCGGCAGCAACCACACCGGAAGCCACCACCCACCAGTGAGCGCCATCTCCCTCAGGAACGCAGGGGTCAGCGTGGCCGTCGACGGGCGCCCTGACCCCAAAGTCCTGCTGCAGGACATCTCGCTGGAGCTCACCGAGCAGCGGATCGGTGTGATCGGGGCCAACGGCTCCGGCAAGTCGACGCTGCTCCGCCTGCTGAACGGCCTCGTGGCCCCCACCGAAGGGACAGTGACCGTCAACGGCGCCGACACGGTCCGCAACGTGCGTGCCGTGCGCCAGCAGGTGGGCTTCGTCTTCACCGATCCCCTGTCCCAGCTGGTCATGCCCACCGGTCGTGAGGACGTGGAGCTCTCGCTCCGGCGCTCGGTGCGCAATGGCAGGGAGCGCCGGGAGCAGGCCACCGCTGCCCTGGACCGATTCGGACTCCTGCCCCTGGCTGAGCAGAGCATCTACGAACTCTCCGGCGGCGAACGGCAGCTCCTGGCCCTGGCGTCCGTGTTGGCGGTGGAACCTGGCGTGCTCGTGCTGGACGAGCCCTCCACGCTGCTGGACCTCAGGAACCGCGAACTGCTCCGCCGTACCTTGGCCGGCCTGAGCCAGCAGATCGTCATGTCCACCCATGACCTTGAGCTGGCCCTGGACATGGACCGGGTCCTGGTGGTCGAATCCGGGCGGATAGCGTTCGACGGCGGTGCTGCCGCCGCCGTCGACCACTACCGGTCGCTGTCCGCGCGGAGCCTGCCGGACGGTGACTTCCGGTGAGGGGTCACGGCTTCCTGCTCGCCAACTACGTGCCCGGCTCGTCCCTGATCCACCGCATGCCGCTGTGGCTGAAGTTCCTGCTGGTCCTGACGTGCGGAATGGCCTCTTTCCTCATCGTCGACTGGCGGCTCGCCGCCGGAGCGCTCCTTGTGATGTGCGCGCTGTTCCTGCTCAGTGGCGCCGGAGCCGTGCGGCTATTCCGCGCGGTGCGGCCGCTGCTTCCCGTCCTGCTGGTCATCGGAGCGTTCCAGTGGTGGCAACTGGGCGGGCCCGCTGCCGCCCGCATCGTCCTGAACATCCTGCTGTGCGTCGTGGCGGCGTCCCTGCTGACCGCCACCACGCCGCTGCACCGGCTGCTCGACGGCGTGGTTTCCCTGGCCCGCCCGTTCCGGCGCTTCGGCGCGGACCCCGAGCGCTTTGCCCTGACCATCGCCATCATGCTGCGGAGCATTCCCTTTATCGCCGGGGCCTTTGCTGACGTCCGGGATTCGGCGCGTGCCCGCGGACTGGAACGCAACCCGCGGGCGCTGGTCCTGCCGGTGTTCATCACCACGGTTGCTTATGCCCGCCACACAGGCGAAGCGCTGGCCGCCCGCGGGCTGGGCGAGCCGGAGGACTGACCACCGCGGGGGCTCGTCCTTCCCCTCGGGTCCGGGGGCCGACGCCGGCTTTCAAACCCAACTGGGTCGCAGATCAGGGCGTTCTGAGCGCTGGGAACGCCC
>NZ_JBHTSL010000056.1:0-37361 GCF_042795115.1 Arthrobacter sp. NPDC056493
CCCATCGGACGCCCGAGGCGGGTGGATCCAAAAAAGTTTTTTGGATCCACCCGAGGACGAAAAACTGCGTCGCAGATCAGGGCGTTCCCAGCGGTGAGAACGCCCTGATCTGGTACCCAGTTGGGCCCGTCGGCGTGCAGAGGCGCCGCAGGTTTCGACAGGCTCCGGTTTCGACAGGCTCCGGTTTCGGCAGGCTCAACCCGCGGTTTCGACGGACTCAGCCCGCGTGCTGCGCCACCTTGGACTGCTCCACCCTGTACTGTTCCGCAATGGAGGGCCGGAAGCCGGGCTCGGGCGCACTGTCCAGCGCCACCCTCCAGTCCGGCCGCTCCCCCGTCAGCGCCCAGGCCGCCTGCACGGCAGCTCCCCGGGCCACGTACTCGCCGGGGCTCGGAACCACCACGGGCAGGTCGAAAACCTGGGCGGCAATCCGCTGGACGGCGGGGTTCTGCACAGCACCGCCGATCAGCAGAAGCCGCTCGGCCGGGTGGCCCAGGCCGCGGAGCGCGTCGAGTCCGCCGGCCAGTCCGCACAGCATCCCTTCGACGGCGGCCCGGGCAATGTTGCTGCGCGTGGTCGAGGCAATGGTCAGCCCGGAGAAGCTGGCGGTGGCGTGCGGCAGATTGGGCGTCCGCTCACCCTCAAAGTACGGGACCAGCACCACGCCGCCCGCCCCCGGTTCGGCCTCCAGCGCCAGCCGGGACAGCTCGTCGAAGTCCACGCCCAGAAGTCCGGCGACCGACGTCAGCACCCGCGCAGCATTCAGGGTCACGGCAATCGGCAGGAACAGGCCGCTCGCATCCGCGAAGCCCGCGACGGTTCCGCTCGGGTCGCCAAGAGGCTCATCGGAAACGGCGAACACCGTCCCGCTGGTGCCCACGGACACGACGACGTCTCCCGCCCTGGCCCCCAGGCCCAGTGCCGCCGCGGCGTTGTCCCCCGCCCCGGCCCCAAGCAGAACAGACTCCCCCGCGATGTCAGGGTGGACGGAACCCGGCGAAGCACCGGGTTCCAGGACCCGGGGCAGAACCACGGCATCACCGGAAGTACCGGACCCAGCTTCAAGGGCATCCCTGCCGAAAGCCAGACCGAACAGCTCCAGGTCATACCCGCCCGTCGAAGGATTCCAGTAGCCCGTGCCACTGGCGTCGGAACGGTCCGTGGTGAGCTGCCCCAGGTCGGGCCCCAGCGGGCTGGCACCGGTTGGGCCGTAACCCCGCAGACGCCAGGTCAGCCAGTCATGGGGAAGGACGACGGCGGCCACCCGGCTGGCAATGTCCGGCTCATGGTCGCGGACCCAGCGGACCTTGGTGACCGTGAAGGAGGCCACGGGCACCAGGCCTGTCCGCTTCGCATAATCCTCCGCGCCCACTTCGTCGATCAGGGCCGCGGCGGCGTCCGCCGAGCGGGTGTCGTTCCAGAGCAGGACCGGCCGCAAGACGTTGCCGTCCCGGTCCAGCAGCACCATGCCGTGCTGCTGGCCGCCCACGGAAAGCGCGCTGACCCCCGCGAGCCCGCCGGCGTCGTCGAGCGCCACGGAAAGCGCCCGCCACCAGTGGTCCGGGTGGACTTCGGTGCCGTCCGGATGGCCGGCGCGGCCCTCCCGGACCAGGGCGCCGGTCTCCGCATCCAGCACCACAACCTTGCAGCTTTGGGTCGAGGAATCGACCCCGGCAACCAGGGACATAGCGGTCACGCTATCAGCGGGCGCCGAGCAGGTGCTCGATGAACAGCTGCTGGAGCTTCACGAAACCGAAGCCCTTGCCGCCGAAGTAGGCGTCGGCGTCGAAATCCTCGTACGCGGACCTGTCGGCGAGGAGCTGCTCGTAGCCTTCGCCCGGGTTGAGGGTGGGAACGTTGATCTCGGAGACCCGCGACGCCTCCAGGGCAGCCTGCACCTCGGGGTCGGAACGGAAGGCCTTGGCGCGTTCCTTGAGGAGCAGGTAGGTCTGCATGTTCGCGGCTGCGGAGTCCCAGACGCCGTTGATGTCCTCCGTGCGGCTGGGCTTGTAGTCGAAGTGGCGGGGGCCGTGGTACGCGGGGCCGCCCTGCGGGCCCCCGTTCTCGAGCAGGTCAACGAGCGAGAAGGCGTTCTGCAGGTCGCCGTGGCCGAAGACGAGGTCCTGGTCGAACTTGATGCTGCGCTGGCCGTTGAGATCGATGTGGAAAAGCTTGCCCTGGTAGAGCGCCTGGGCGATGCCGTGGGTGAAGTTCAGCCCGGCCATCTGCTCGTGGCCGGTTTCGGGGTTGATGCCCACAAGCTCCGGGCGTTCCAGCGTCTCGATGAAGGCCAGGGCATGGCCAAGGGTGGGCAGCAGGATATCGCCGCGCGGTTCGTTGGGCTTGGGTTCGATCGCGAAGCGGATGTTGTAGCCCTTGTCCGTCACGTAGTCGCCCAGCAGGTTCACGGCCTCGCGGTAGCGCTCGAGGGCACCGCGGATGTCCTTGGCTGCGTCGTACTCGCTGCCTTCCCGCCCGCCCCACATCACGAATGTCTCGGCACCCAGTTCGGCGGCGAGGTCGATGTTCTCCAGGACCTTGCGCAGCGCAAAACGGCGCACGCCGCGGTCGTTGCTGGTGAAGCCGCCGTCCTTGAATACGGGGTGGCTGAACAGGTTGGTGGTGACCATGGGCACCACCATGCCGGTGGCCTTCAGCGCACCGGTCAGACGGTCGATCTCCCGCTGCCGGTCAGCCGCGGAGCAGCCGAAGGGGAACAGGTCGTTGTCGTGGAAGGTGATGCCGTAGGCGCCCAGGTCACTGAGCCGGTTGATGGCCTCCACAGTGTCCAGCGGCGGGCGGGTCGCGGAACCGAACTGGTCCTGCGCCTCCCAGCCGATGGTCCACAGGCCGAAGGAAAACTTGTCATCACGCGTGGGCTGAATCGCCATTGAGTGCTCCCGTTTGGTTTGGAGGGGACCTGTCCCTCGAGAAAATCCCCAAGGGGGAAAGATCCGTAAAATGTTCCACAAACAAACATATTCGCTTTTTTCGGACTGTCAACCATTTTTTCAAGACTCAACGCCGAGAGAGGGACCCGGAAAACCCCTACCCGAGTAGCCCAATCGGATGTTATGTTCTCTAAAACACCAAACGAAGGGCTGGCAATGGTTAGCGGAGCGGGAACTGAGCTGCACACCGAGGAGTACAACTGGGCCGGCAACCTCAGGTACTCCGCCGCCGGGGTGCGGGAACCGGCCACAGTGCCGGAGCTTCAGGACCTGGTGGCCGGCGCTTCCCGGCTTCGCGCGCTCGGTTCGCGGCACTCCTTCAACCGCGTCGCCGACACTGACGGCGTCCTGGTCTCGCTGGAGCACCTCGCGCCCGCCATCGAGGTGGACGCCGCCAACATGACGGTGACCGTGAGCGGCGGCACCCGCTACGGGACGCTCGCGGCGGAGCTGCAGCGGCAGGGCTACGCGCTGCACAACCTGGCCTCCCTCCCCCACATCTCCGTGGCCGGAGCCGTCGCCACCGCCACCCACGGATCGGGCGACCGCAACGGCAACCTGGCCACCGCCGTCGCCGGTCTTGAACTGGTGACGGCCGACGGCGGGATTCTCACCACCCGCCGCGGCGACGCCGACTTTGACGGAATGGTGGTGAACCTGGGCGCCCTGGGCGTAGTCAGCAGCCTGACACTGGACATCGAGCCCGCATTCACGGTGGCGCAGACAGTGTTCGAGGACCTGGACTGGGACCGGGTGCTGGAGAATTTCGACGGCGTCACCTCTGCGGCGTACAGTGTCAGCCTTTTTACTGACTGGAGCGGGGACCGGATCGGCCAGGCCTGGCTCAAGTCCCGGACGGAGGCGGCAGCAGCAGCGGAACGCGCCAGTTTCTACGGCGGCCTCCCGGCAACCGAAGCCCGGCATCCGATCGCCGGCGTCCCCGGAACCACGTGTACGCAGCAGTTCGGCGTCCCGGGCCCGTGGTCGGACAGGCTGGCCCACTTCCGGATGGAATTTACTCCGAGCAAGGGCGACGAGCTGCAGAGCGAGTATCTGATACCCCGCGAACACGCGGTAGACGCCATCCAGGCGATGCGCCGGCTGTCCCCTCTGGTGACTCCGCTGCTGCTGGTCTCGGAAATCCGCACCATGGCCGCGGACAGTCTCTGGCTGAGCCCCAACTACGGAACCGACTGCATCGGCCTGCACCTCACCTGGCGGCAGGACCAGCCCGCTGTCGAGGCAGTGCTCCCGGTGATCGAGGCCGAGCTGGCGCCGTTCGGCGCACGTCCGCATTGGGGCAAGCTGTTCGACGGCGGCGCCTCCCGCCTCGCGCCGCTTTACCCGCGCTTCGCCGACTTTAAGGCCCTCTCGGGTCGCCTCGATCCGGAGGGAAAGTTCCGCAACAGCTTCCTCGATACCAAGGTCTTCGGCAGCTGATATCGTTCCGATGATGCCTTCCCCTCGCCAACGGGCCGCCCCGACCGCCCCGCCCAGCGAGCTGGACCCCTCCCGGCGGAACAACCTGGCACTGATCACGTCCCTGGTCCACCACCACCGTGTCCTCAGCCGTGCGCAGCTGACGAAAAGGACCGGGCTCAACAGGTCAACGGTCGGAACCCTGATCGGCCAGCTGGCGGCGCTCGGCCTCGTGTATGAGACCGCACCCACCGGCGAAGCGCAGGTGGGCAGGCCGAGCCCCGAGGTGCGTCCGAGCCCTTCCATTGCGGCGCTCGCTGTCTACCCGGAGATCGACGCGGTGACCATCGGGCTGGTCAACCTCGGCGGCATTGTCCAGAAGAAAATCCGGTTCGCCACCGAACGGATTCCCACGGCACGGGAAGCGGTCAATATCGCTGCTGCCGTGATCGAGGGCATGCGCACGGAACTGGAGCACTCCTACCGGATCACCGGCATCGGAGTGGCGGTGCCCGGCCTCGTGAACCCCGACGACGGGACTGTCCGCCACGCACCGCACCTGGGCTGGCGGGACGAGCCTGTTGCCCTGATGCTGAGCGAGGCCACTGGCTACGCCTGCCAGGCCGCCAACGATGCCTCACTGGCGGCCGAGGCAGAGCTGATCTTCGGGGCCGGCGCCGGACGGGACAACCTCGTGTACCTCAACGGCGGAGCCAGCGGCATCGGCGGCGGGATCATTTCCAACGGCATGCTGCTCCGCGGCGCCTCCGGCTACGCCGGCGAACTGGGCCACACGTTCGTCCGCACAGCCGGCGAACAGTGCCACTGCGGCGCCACAGGCTGTCTGGAAACCGAGGTGTCCCAAGTACGGCTCTTCGAGCTCCTTGGCCTCAGCGGCGGCGACACACCCCAGCTGGAACAGGCCCTCCGGGCGTCAGGCAGCCCCGCCGTCGCAGAGGAAATATCCCGGCAACTGGGCTACCTGGCCATCGCGCTGCGGAACGCCATCAACACCTTCAACCCTGAGGTGATCATCCTCGACGGTTTCCTGGGGGTCCTCTACGCGTTCGCGCCGTCCGCCCTCGACGACCTCTTGCTGTCCCAGGCGATGGACGGCCCCGCCGCCCAGGCCAAGGTGCACCCCGCGGCACTCGGCTCCAACCTGATGATGATCGGCGCGGCGGAGCTGGGATTCGCCCGGTTCCTCGCGGACCCCACCGGATTTGGGACAACGGGGCTGGGTTCCGTCGCGAAATAGCCACGACGGAACCCAGCTTCCTACTTGCCGAAAACGACCTCGTATGTCCGGGTCTGGCTTCCGTCTTCACTGCGTACCGTCACCACGGCGGTTCCGGACTGCGTGTCCGCCTGCGTCACAGTCACCGTGGCGTAGGGGTCTGCCGCGGTGGCCGTGATTTCCTGGCGCGGCCCCTGGACCGCGGCCCGGTAGGAGGTGACGCCCGGGTCGAAGCCGGCCAGCGGCTGGCCGTTGACGGAGATGCCGGCCGCGGCGGCGTCGGCGGACTTGCCTGGGGCCTGTGCCAGCACCTGCACTTCGCTGACCGTCATGTGGGTGTTCGGCCGGGCGGTGAGCACCACGCGCACGTCCTTGGTGTCCACGCCGGCAACCGGAACCGTGACCACCGGGGCCGGGCTGCCGCCGGGGACCTGGACCGCGGCGCCCGCGTTCTTCCACGTGCCGTCGGCCGCCTTGGTCTGCACCTGGAGGCTTTGGGCGTAGCTGTCGGTGGAGCCGTCACGGTAGAAGTGGACCTTCACACCCGTCACCGTCTTCTGGCTGGCCAGCGCCACGGACAGGGTGTCGGTGGTGTTCTTGGTGCCCGATTTCCAGTTGGACCAGGCCTTGTCGGTAAGGTTGCCGTTGCCCAGTCCCGCCGTGCCGTAACCCGGCTCGGTGAATGTCGCACTGAATGCGGTTCCGGGGTCATCGGCCACGTTGTCGGCCGTTCCCGCCGTGACCTGCACGCGAACTGTGGCGGGCAGCGTCCGCCCGTCGGCGGCGTCGGCGGTGCCAGAAACCATGGCCACGCCGGTCTGGGTGAACGGTCCGGCCGCATCCCAGACAACCGGCCGCTCCACCTTGCTGCCGCCGGCGGTCACCGCTGTCACGGTGGCAGGCAGCGCGGGCGTTCCGCCGGCGTAGGTCTTGGCCCTCGACGGAAGCGTCGCCACCAGCGTGTCGACGGTGACCTTGGCCGTCACCGGATGAGTGACGCCCAGGATGTCGGTCGCCGTTCCGCGGACGTCAACGGTTCCCGGCTTGCTCCACCGGCTGTCCGGCGGCATCGCCCAGGTCACCGGCAGTTCACCTCTGGCTCCGTCACGGTAAACGGGGACCACCGTGGCGGGCAGCTGCGGAGCGGTCCCGGGCACCGTGAAGGCTGCGACATTCTGGAACCCCTGGACCGTTTCGTCGACGACGCGCCAGCGCTGGTTCTCACCCGAGTTGGCGGTCCACAGGGTCACCGGGGACCCGTCCGCAGTGGCGTGACCGCCCACCTCGAGGAGCCGGCCGGTTGCCGCATTGACGAACGTGTAGGTGCCGTCGCCGGTGGTGGACATCGTCCACTGGGAAGCGTCAGCAGGCGTTGCCTCCGCCGGAACCAGCTGCGGGGTTCCGTCGACGACGGCGAGCTGCCGCCCGCCATCGGCCGTTTCAATCGCGTAGCGGGCACGGCTGCTGTCCCCGCCGCTGAGGCGGCGGATGTTCCACTGCTGGTCGGCGCCGGCGGCGGCGCGGATGACGGCGGCGCTGCCCGCTCCCGAGGTGAGGGCCTTGCCGCTCTCGACGCCCCGGAGGCTGTAAACGTGGTCCGCCTGAATCACGGCGGCGTCCTTGGCCACGCCGTGCACACCGCCGACGAGGAACGTTGTGACCGACTCTGCCGGTACCGCGAGGACCGCGGTGCTGTCCTTGCCGACGGCGACAGGCTCACCCTTCACCAGCGCGCCCGAGGCGTCGCTGGTCACCGGAGTGACGGTGGCATTCCCCTGGATTGCACCGAACCCGGACAGGTCCAGGGCAACCTGGCGCTGCTGCTTGCTGTCGTTCACGTGCACCACAGTGGCTCCGGAGTCGGAGACTGCGGCCGCGCTGTTCGTGTCGTTCACCTTGACCAGGCGGTCCCCGGGCTTGATGTAGTGCGTGAAGTTCCTGGCGGTGTTGAACTTGGTGTTCGTGTAGATCGGGCAGCTTTGGAGGGTGTCCTCCGCAGTGCAGTTGAAGGGCAGCTGGATCTCGCCCCAGTTGGAGCCGATGGCGCTTTCGCCGCCGGGCTTCATGTTGTTGTAGTCCTCAACGGGCTGCCAGAATACCCAGGCCTCCGGCTCGAGCTCACGGAGGTCGTCCACCATGTGCTGGGCCAGTCCAAGACCGGGCTGCATGCTGGTGAAGTTCTGCCCGTCCAGCCATGAGCCGCCTGTTTCGCTCATCCAGAGCGGCTTGTCTTCTCCCTTGGCGATGTCCCGGACGGCCGTCCGCTGCCCGGTGCCGTACGTGTGGACGTTGAGCTGCCCCACGCTGGCCTTGGCGGCGGCGGAGTAGCTGTTCCAGTTACTGGCAAAGGTCGAGGGGTTGGTCTCGTCCATCGCGCTGATAACGGCGCCGGTGTTGGCACCGGCCAGTGCCTTGGCCAGCGACTGGACCACCTTCTGCTGCAGTTCGGGGCCGATGTGGGCGCCTTCCTGCCGCCCGCCGGCCGGCTGGCCCGCCGCATTTAGGTTGGTTCCCCAATACGGCGTGTTCGGTTCGTTCAGGGGATCGATAGTGTCGATCTTGATGCCGTGGGCTTTTTCGAGCTCCTTGACGACGCCCACCAGATAGGAGGAGAAGTCGTCGACGCTTTCGGTCCGCAGCTGGTCCTGGGAGGAGTTGAAGCCGCCCGAAACGTAGCCGCTGACCGTCTGGAACCACGGCGGGGAGTTGCTGAAGGCTTCCCAGTGCGTGATGTCTTTCTTGATCCGGTCCACCCACCAGCGCTGCGTCTGGTCGGCGTCGAGGTTCCAGTCGGCCGGGTTCGCCGGATCCCACCAGTCCTTGTCCGCGCGGGTGGTCCCGGCGGGGGCCTTCCACCAGCCTTCGACGGCACCCCCGGCCCGGAGGTAGTCCTTCACGTCGGGGGCGTTGCCGCCGCCGATGTTGTAGCGGGCGATGTTGAGGTTCAGCCCCTGGTCGCCGAAGATCATGTCCGCAAGTTTGCCGCGGATCTCCTCCGGATAGCCGCCGGTGGCGTTGGCGAACCAGGCCAGGCTGGTGCCCCATCCTTCGAAGGCCTCGCCCTGGTAGGAGGGGTCCGGCCGCACGGTCACGGCGCCGGCAGGCACGGGTTCATCGGTGCCGGGCGCGGCGGAAGCGGGTCCCGCCACGAGCCCTGCGGAGAAGACCGCGGCGGTGACACCTGCCGCGGCCACGGCCCAGGGCCGCCTGGATCTGTTCGTCATTGAATTCCCTTCGGTGCGATTACTTGGGGCTTTTGAGGACGGCCACGCCGCGGGCGGCGAGTTTGGCGGTACCTTCGGACGGTCCCGTGCCCGCGAGCACGGCTCCGGGCACCGCCGAGATATCGACGGCGTGGTCGGTTCGGTTGATCAGGAAGAGGAAGCGCCCGTCTTCCCCCGTGCGGACGGCGAGTTCGACGGCGCCACGCAAGTCCGCGGGCAATTCGGACTCGACGCCGGCCAGGTCCGCGAATTCCCGCAGGACCGGGACCAGGCCGTCGGGCCCGAGCCGCGTGGCCACATAGCCGGCGGACCCGCTGCCCACGCTGCGCCGGGTCACCGCCGGTTCTCCTGCGTGGTCACCGGAGGTGAACCGGCGCAGGACCTTCGTGTCATCTGAGGTGGTGGCAACGGAGTCCGCCCACAGCGTTCCGGTTGACCCGTCGTCGAGCGTTGCCGCTTCGCCGGGGGCCAGCGGCCCGAACTCCTCCACCCGGATCCCCAGGAGATCGCTGAGGGCACCGGGATACCCGCCGAGCCAGACGTGGTCGTTCTGGTCCACGACGCCGGAGAAGTAGGTGGTGACAAGGTGCCCGCCGGACTCGACGAAAGCGGTCAGCCTGGAGCGCAGTTCCGCCGGCACCACGTGCAGGACAGGAGCGATGACCAGGTGGTAGCCCTCAAGGGAGGCCGCCACCGGGAGGACATCGGCCCGGATGCCGCTGGCCAGGAACGCCGAATACCAGTCGAGCGCCTCCTGCCGGTAGCGGAGCCGGTCGCTCGGATGGGAGTCCAGCTCGCTGGCCCACCAGGAATCCCAGTCGAAGAGGATCGCGGCCCGCGCCGGCTCGCGCCGGCTGCCGGTGATGCCCGCGAGTTCACCGAGTGTCCGGCCCAGGGCGGTAACGTCGCGGAAGAGCCTGCTGTTGCTGCCGGCGTGCGAGACCATCGCGGAGTGGTATTTCTCCGCCCCGGCGCGCGACTGCCGCCACTGGAAGAAGCAGACCGCATCCGCGCCGTGGGCCACATGGGTGAGCGAGTCCCGGGCGAGGGCCCCGGGCTTCTTGGGCGTATTCACGGGCTGCCAGTTGACGGCGCTGGTGGAGTGCTCCATGAGGAACCAGGGGTTGCCTCCTGCAATGTTGCCGGTCAGGTTCGCGGAGAAGGACAGTTCGTCATGGTCCTGCGGGCCCGGGACCACGTAGTGGTCGTTGGAGACGAAGTCGACGTCGGCGGCCCAGGCGGCGTAATCCATCCCCTTCGTCTCCCCCATCACCATGAAGTTGGTGGTGACGGGGATGTCCGGCGTGATGCTGTTGAGGACGTCGCGTTCGGCGCGGAGGTAGTCCCGCAGCGAGTCCGAGGAGAAGCGCTTGAAGTCGAGCTGCTGCGTGGGGTTCGGGTAGGATGCCGCCTTCCGCGGGGGGAAGATGTGGTTCCAGTCCGCGTAGCGCTGGGACCAGAAGTCGGTCCCCCAGGCGGTGTTCAATTCCTCGAGAGTGCCGTAGCGGTCCTGCAGCCAGCGGCGGAAGGCGGCCGCGGCGTCGTCGGAATAGTCATAGATGTTGTGGCAGCCGAGCTCGTTGGAAACGTGCCAGGCGCAGACGGCGGGGTGGTCCTTGTAGCGCTCCGCCATGGTGCGCACGAGCGTCAGCGCGTGCTCGCGGAACACTGGCGATGTGGGCCGCCAGTGCTGCCGGCCGCCCGGCCAGAGGGTTTCGCCGTTCTGGGTGACCGGAAGGATTTCCGGGTGTTCGGCCGCGAGCCACGGCGGCGGGGAGGCGGTGGCGGTGGCGAGGTCCACGGCGATGCCGTTGGCGTGCAGCAGGCCGATGATGTGGTCGAGCCAGGCAAAGTCCCAGCTGTCCCGCGAAGGCTGGATGCGTGCCCAGGAGAAGATGGCAAGGGAAACGATGTTGACGCCGGCCTCCCTCATGAGCCGCACGTCCTCTGCCCAGACTTCACGGGGCCACTGCTCGGGGTTGTAGTCGGCTCCGAAGGCCAGCCTCTTGGTGTCCGGGGACGGCCAGCGCAGCCAGCGGTGGCGGGTGGTGTGGGTCATGGGGTTCCTCTTTTTGGGCGCGCTTGGGCGGCGACGGAGCTTGGGCGCGAAACTTGGGGTGGCCGCGGACGCGCCAGGCCGGCTGGCGCGTCCGCGGAGATGCGTGGGTTGTTAGGGGCCCTTATTCCTTGACCGTGAAGCCCTGTTCGCTGCCGTACTTGACCGAGGCTTTCTGCCATGCAGTCAGGCCGTCCTTGAGCTTGGTGCCGGAGACATAGGCCTGGCCGGCGGTGTCGTTGAAGATGCTGTTGGCGTAGACCTGGAACGGCAGGTAGGACCAGCCGGCGGGAACGTTCTTCGCTGATTCGGCGAAGATCTGGTTGGCCTTCTGGCCGCCGAAGTACTTGAACCCGGTGTTCTGGAATTTCTCGGACGCGAGGTCCTTTGAGGTGGCGGGGAACGCCCCGCCGTCGATCCTGGCCTGGACGCCCTCCTCAACGTTGGAGTACTTCAGGAAGCCGTACGCCAAGGCTGCCTGGCTGCTGGCGGCGGGGATGGCGAGCGAACTGCCGCCGTTTTCGGCGCTGCTGTTGGCGCCCTTCTCCCACTGCGGCAGCGGGGCGACGCGCCATTTGCCGGCACCGTCGGCGACGCCGGAGACAAGGTTCCCGGGCATCCAGGCGCCGGTGGACAGGGTGGCGATGGTTCCGTTGCCGAGGCCCTTGTACCACTCGTCGCTCCAGGAGCTGATGGGGGCCAGGAGGTCCTCATCGATGAGCTTCTGCCAGGTTTCGGCGAACTTGGCGGACCCCTCGTCGGAGAAGTTCACGCCGACGTTGGTGCCGTCCACCTGGTACGGCTTGCCGCCGGCCTGCCAGATCATGCTGGTGGTGAACCCGGCGTCACCGGTGTCGTTGGCGATGTAGGCCTTGGGGTCCGCCTTCTTCAGTTTGCGGCCGGCGTCGAGGAACTCATCCCAGGTGGTGGGCACTGCGATGCTGTACTTGTCGAACAGTTCCTTGTTGTAGAACAGGGCCATGGGGCCGGAGTCCAAGGGCAGGCCGTAGACGCCGCCCTGCGCCTGCACCGAGGACCACGGACCGGCGGTGAAGGTGCCGTCGAGGTCTTTGGCGCCGAACTGGCCTAGGTCGGCCAGTGACTTGCTGAGGGCAAACTGCGGGAGTGCGTAGTACTCGATCTGCGCGATGTCCGGCACGCCGGAGCCGGCGGAGATGGCGTTCTGCAGGGCGGTGTACTGGTCGTTGCCGGTGCCTGCGTTGACCAGGTTGACGTCCACGTTGGGGTACTTGGCTTCGAAGCCTTCGGCAACCTTCTTCAGCGACTGGTCCCAGGCCCACACCGTCAGCTTGCCGCCTTTTTGGAGGGCGGATTCGACGGCGTCGCTGTTGACCGTCTGCTGCGGTGCCGCGTTGCCGCCGCCTCCACAGGCGGTGAGCCCGAGGGCGAGTGCGGCGGCGACGGCGGAGCTCTGCAACAGGCCGCGGCGGGTCAGGGTCTTGATCATGTCTTCCTTCTAACTGCGTTGTCGGTGAGGATGGGGCGGGCGTTATTCTTTGACGCTTCCGGCGGAAAGGCCGGATTGCCAGTAGCGCTGGAGCAGCAGGAACGCTGCGATCAGCGGCAGGATGGTAAGCAGGGATCCGGTGATGACGAGGTTGAAGATGGCTTCCCCTCCGGCGGTGCCGGCCTGCGCGTTCCAGGCGTTCAGGCCCAGGGTGAGGGGGTACCAGTCCGGGTTCTTCAGCATGATCAGGGGCAGGAAGTAGTTGTTCCAGGTGGCCACCATGGTGAAAAGCAGCACGGTGACAATGCCCGGGGTCAGCAGCGGCAGGCAGACCTGGAAGAAGGTGCGTGCCTCGCTGGCGCCGTCGATCCGGGCGGACTCCATGATCTCCGTGGGGATGGCCTCGGCGGCGAAGGTCCACATGAGGTAGAGGCCGAAGGGCGAGATGAGCGAGGGGATGATCACCGCCCAAGGGGTGTTGGTGAGGCCCATCTGGCTGAACATGAGGAAGGTGGGAACGGCGAGGGCCGTGCCGGGGATGGCCACCGCGCCGATGACGACGGCGAACACGGCTTTCCGGCCGGGGAAATCGAACTTGGCCAGCGCGTACCCGCCGAGGACGGCGAGGAAGGTGGCTCCCCCGGCCCCGGCCACGACGTAGAGAACTGTGTTGGCGAACCAGCGAAGGAAGATCCCGCCGTCGTACGTTGCTGTCCGGGCGATGTTGTCCCAGAGGGCGAAGTCACCGTCGAACCACAGGCCGAAGGAGTTCAGGAGGCCATCCTGGGTTTTGGTGGCGTTGACCAGGAGCCAGAACAGCGGAGCCAGGCTGTACAGCAGGACAAGGCCCATCAGGAGAGTCAGTGCCACACTGCGGCGGGAACGCCGGGATCCGGCTGTCCGCGGGGAGCGAAGGCGCGGGGTGCGGAATTTCACCGGGGACGTGGCTGCTCGGGCATTGCCGGGACGGGCGGCTGTCTGAACGCTCATGGTCAGCCCTCCTTTCGCATGCCGCGGACCTGGACGGCATAGGCAATGGCCATGGTGATCAGCCCCATGATGATTGCCACCGTGGCGGAGTAGTTGTACTGCTGCCCCGAGAACGACAGGGAGAAGGCGTACAGGTTGGGCGTGAAGTAGGTCGAGATGGTGTTGGGTGAGAGGCTCTTGAGGATGCTGGGCTCGTTGAAGAGCTGGAAGCTGCCGATCACGGAGAAAATGGCGGCCACCACGATGGCGCCCCGGATCGCCGGCAGCTTGATGGCGGTGATGACCCTCAGCTGTCCGGCGCCGTCGATCTCGGCGGCCTCGTAGAGGGACTTGGGGATGACGGTCAGCGCGGAGTAGAAGATCAGCATGTTGTAGCCGATGAACTCCCAGGTGACGATGTTTCCGATGGAGGCGAGCACGAGTTCCGAGGAGAGCGGGCTGGGCAGGTTGAGGCCGAAGGCCTGGTTGATGTTGCCCACCAGGCCGAAGCGGGTGCCGTACATGAAGCCCCACATGAGGGTGGCAACGACGGCCGGCACCGCGTAGGGCAGGAAGATCGAGATCCGGAAGAACGATCTTCCGTAGAGCCTGCCGCTGTCCAGGGCGAGGGCCACCACGAGGGCAATGAAAAGCATCACCGGCACCTGGACTGCCAGGAAGAGCGAGACCCGGCCCAGCGCGGACCAGAACTGCGGGTCCCCCAAGGCCCGGGCGTAGTTGTCCAGGCCCACAAACGCCGTTCCGCCGATGAGCTGGTTGCGGAAGACGCTCAGGTAGATGGAGTAGCCGATCGGGGCCAGGAAAACCAGGGCGAACACGGCCATGAACGGGCCGATGAACCACCAGCCGGCCCAGGAACGGCGGCTGGCACGGCGGCTTGTGCGGCCTGCCGGGGCGGCCGTACCGGCAGGCGCCGCGACTTGCGGGGACGTCGTTGTCATGAAAGGTCCTCTGTAGGGCTGCGTCACTTGACGGGTGACGGTAAGTGTTCTGTTTGCGTAAACATTTATGTGCACTTTTGTGAATGTTTGCGCAAACATGATTGGTACGATGGTGACATGGAGCACGAACCCGGTCAACCCCCGGTCCACAATTTGTCCCCTGCACGGCAGGCGGCAGGCGGCGCACCGCGGCGCAAGCAGCAGGTGTCCATGGCCGACGTCGCCAAGCTCGCCGGCGTCTCGTCCCAAACGGTTTCCCGCGTGTCCAACGGGAGCCCGGACGTCATCGACAGCACACGGCGCCAGGTCATCTCAGCGATGAACGAGCTGGGCTACCGGCCCAACAGCGCGGCCCGGGCGCTTAAGCGCGGCAGCTTCCGGACCATCGGCGTGATCACGTTCTCGCTGTCCTCGCTGGGGAACATGCGCACCCTGGAGGCCATCGCGCTCCACGCGGCCCGGCAGGACTTCGCCATCACTCTCATCCCGGTCACCGCCCCCACCCAGGCCGGGATCCAGGGCGCGTTCTCCCGGATGGGGGAACTCGCCGTCGACGCAGTCATCGCCATCATGGAGGTCCACCTCCTGGACGCAGCGACGGTGACGCTGCCCCCGGGAGTGAAGGTCGTCGTCGTGGATTCCGACGCTGGCGAACAGTACAGCGTGGTGGACACCGACCAGGCCGACGGCGCACGCAAGGCCGTCCAGCACCTGCTGGACCTCGGGCACGAGACGGTCTGGCACGTCGCTGGCCCCGAGGAATCTTTCGCCAGCGAGCGCCGGGCCGCCGCCTGGCGCAGCACCCTCGCGGCCGTGGGGAAGCCCGTCCCGCCGGTGCTCCGCGGCGACTGGTCCGCCGACTCCGGCTACACAGCAGGGTTGCGGCTCGCCGATGAACCCGGCTGCACCGCCGTGTTCGCCGCGAACGACCACATGGCCCTGGGCCTGCTCCGGGCCTTCCGCGAAAAAGGGAAATCGGTCCCGGGAGACATCAGCCTGGTCGGCTTCGACGATGTTCCCGAGGCCTCCTCCTACGCTCCCCCGCTCACCACGGTCCACCAGAACTTCGCCGACGTCGGCAACCGGTGCGTCGACAACGTCCTGCAGCAGATCCGCACCCACACCACCGAACCTGGCGTCACGCTGGTGCCCACCGAACTCGTGGTCCGGGCAAGCACGGCGGCGCCGCGAACTTCCGGACGGCCCAGATAGCGGGCTCCCGCCGTACTCGATGCGATTATGGATTGTTGAGAAATCCAATGATTGTTTTGAGCACTACTGGAGTTGGCGTGGCTATGCAGGACACCAAAGTCGGAACGCCGCGGCTGGCGGCGGCCACGATCGGCAACGACGTCGGCCTGCTGCTGGCCAAGCTGCACGCGGCGGGGTCCGCGCTGAACAACCGGGCCCTCGGGGATTTCGGGCTACGGGAAAGGTCCTTCTCGGTGCTGACAGTCGCCTGCAGCGGACTGGAACCGACCCAGCGGGAACTGGCCGACTTCCTGAGCCTCGACCCCAGCCAGGTGGTCAGCCTCGTGGACGATCTTGAGCGCCGGGGACACGTGGAACGAGCCACCGGCAAGCAGGACAGGCGGGCCAAGATCATCGTATCGACGGCGGAAGGCCGCCGGATCCACACCAAAGCCCGCGCCGCGCTCGAGGCCTGCGAACATGAACAGCTCGCCGCCCTTTCCGACGATGAAGCCGGCCAATTGCGGGCATTGCTTCGCAAGGCCCTGTGGGGCGGGACAGGCTGAGTCCCCACCCCGGGATTCGACACACAGAGGCCAGGCCCCGTCCGCTTGAGCGAACGGGGCCTGGCCTCTCAGCAATCTTTGCCGGTTAGTTTTCCAAGAGGGAAACGTCCCGGACGGCACCCTTGTCCGCCGACAGAGCCATGGCTGCGTAGGCGCGCAGGGCCGCCGAGACGTGGCGTTCCCGGTCCTTGGGCTTGAACCCGCCGTTGACCAGCAGTTTCTCACGGCGTTCGGCGAGGACCTCGTCGGACACCTCCAGTTGGAGGGAGCGCTGACTGATGTTGATGCTGATGATGTCGCCATCCTCCACCAGGGCGATAGTGCCGCCGGAGGCAGCCTCCGGGGAGATGTGCCCGATCGACAGGCCGGAGGTGCCGCCGGAGAAGCGGCCGTCCGTGATGAGGGCGCACTTCTTGCCCAGGCCGCGGCCCTTGAGGAACGACGTCGGGTAGAGCATTTCCTGCATGCCCGGCCCGCCGCGCGGACCTTCGTAGCGGATCACCACTACGTCGCCTTCCTTGACGCCCTTGTTCAGGATCTTCTCCACGGCTTCGTCCTGGGACTCGCACACGACGGCCGGCCCTGAGAAGGTCCAGATGGATTCGTCCACCCCGGCGGTCTTCACCACGGCGCCATCGATGGCCACGTTGCCGCGGAGTACGGCCAGTCCGCCGTCCTTGGAGTAGGCGTGCTCCACGGAGCGGATGCAGCCACCCTCCGCGTCGGTGTCCAGGGAGGTCCACTGGTTCGACTGCGAGAACGCGGTGGAGGAACGGACGCCACCGGGAGCCGCATGCCACAGCGCCTTCGCTTCCTCGGTGGCCTTGCCGCCCCGGATGTCCCAGTCATCCAGCCAGCCGTCCAGATCGGCGGAGTGCACGGAGTGGACGTTTTTGTGCAGGAGGCCGCCACGGTTCAGCTCACCCAGCAGGGCGGGGATGCCGCCGGCGCGGTGCACGTCCTCCATGTAATAGGTCTTGTCCTTGGCGACGTTCGGGGCCACTTTGGCCAGGCAGGGCACCTGGCGGGACTTGGCGTCCATCTCGGCCAGGCCGTACTCCACGCCGGCCTCCTGGGCCGCGGCCAGCAGGTGCAGGATCGTGTTGGTGGAGCCGCCCATGGAGATGTCCAGGGCCATGGCGTTGTCAAAGGCCTCAGCGGTGGCGATGGAGCGCGGCAGCACGGAGTCGTCGTCGCCGTCGTAATAGCGCTTCACGAGATCGACGACGGTGGCGCCGGCCTTCTCGTACAGCGCCTTGCGGGCGGTATGGGTCGCGAGCACGGAGCCGTTGCCCGGCAGGGCCAGTCCGATGGCCTCGGCCAGGCAGTTCATGGAGTTGGCGGTGAACATACCCGAGCAGGAACCGCAGGTGGGGCAGGCGTTCTCTTCAATGAGGTTGATGTCCTCGTCGGAGATGGACTCGTCCACTGCGTCGGCAATCGCGTTCACCAGGTCCAGGGAGCGCACGGAACCGTCGGTCAGGGTCACGCGGCCGGCCTCCATGGGACCGCCGGAGACGAACACCACCGGGATGTTGAGGCGCAGCGCGGCCATGAGCATGCCGGGGGTGATCTTGTCGCAGTTGGAGATGCAGACCAGGGCGTCGGCACAGTGGGCGTTGACCATGTACTCCACGGAGTCGGCGATCAGATCGCGGGAAGGCAGCGAGTAGAGCATGCCGGAGTGGCCCATGGCGATGCCGTCATCCACGGCGATGGTGTTGAACTCGCGCGGCACGGCGCCGGCGGCGAGGATCGCGTCGGAGACGATCCGGCCCACAGGGGCGAGGTGGGTGTGGCCGGGCACGAATTCGGTGAAGCTGTTCGCGACGGCGATGATGGGCTTGCCGATGTCCGAGTTGGCGACGCCGGAGGCGCGCAGCAGTGCGCGGGCTCCGGCCATGTTGCGGCCGTGGGTGACTGTTTTAGAGCGTAGTGCAGGCATGGTTACCATCCTGCGTGGTCCTTCCGGCAAGCGGAAGACGGTCCTGATACTAGTAGTAGGAGTACCAGAGTAATAGTATTTACCGGTGCAAGGTTCGGAACGACGCAAGGAACTCGGCCTCTTCCTCAGGGCCCGGAGGGACCAGGCGGTCCGGGCCGAATACGGCCTGCCGCCCATAGCCCGCACGCGCGAACGCGGTCTTCGCCGCGAAGAGATCGCCTTCCTCTCTGGCGTGAGCGTCACCTGGTACACGTGGCTTGAGCAAGGCAGGGACATCAGCCCGTCCCGGCAGGTCCTGGAGTCCATCTGCCGCGCCCTGCACCTTTCGGATACAGGCCTTGCGTATGTCCTGTCGCTGGGCGGCTACTCATCATCGCTTCCGGCCAGCCCCGCGGCTGCCACGGCGCCGGCCCACGTTCAGCGGCTGTTGGATGCGTTGGATCCAAATCCGGCGTTCGCGCTCTTTCCCGACTGGGGCGTGGCAGGCTGGAACACGGCTTACGCGGCGCTCTACCCCAACATCGCCACGGTTCCCGCGCCGGACCGCAATCTCCTGTGGCTGGTTTTCACGGACCCGTACGTCCGGGACCTGCTTCCCGACTGGGAGGTCACGAGCAAGCGCTTCCTCGCGGAGTTCCGCGCCGAAACCGGGCAGCGCCTCGGCGATCCGGACATCAGGTACCAGGTCGAACGGCTCCAGGAAGCCAGCCCGGAATTCCGGGCCGGCTGGGACCGGTACGACATCCTCGGCTTCGAATCCCGCGAGCGGCTGTTCCACCACCCGGCGGTGGGAGTACTCCAGCTGGAGCACCATCAGCTCTCGCCGTCGGACCGGCCCGATCTCCACCTCGTGGTCTACACGCCGGCCCCCGGCAGCGAAGCCACCGACCAGATGCGGCGCCTCATGTCCGCCACAGGGTAGTCGCCGCATCCACAGCCCCGTTTGCCGCGCCGCCAATTTCGCGGAATAATAGTTAGCAATGCTAATTAGCGACGCTAATCACCACCTTTAGGAGGCGTCAAATGCCACCGACCCAAGCAGCAGCCGCGGAAGATACCGAGCCCATCGGCCCGGACACCCTGGCCATCGACCTTCGGACCGCAGTCATGAAGACCTCCCGCCGGCTCCGGGTAGAGGCCACCGGCGATGTGATCACTCCGGGCCAGTACTCGGTTCTTGCCCAGCTAGACAGCCGCGGACCGCACACTCCGCGGGAACTCGCCGACCGGGAGCACGTGCAGGCGCCGTCAATGACCCGGATCGTGAACGCCCTCGCAGAGCATGGATTTGTGTCCCGGGCAGCCCACCCGGCGGACGGCCGCCAGGTCCAGGTCAGTATCACCCCTGCCGGGGAGGCTGCGCTAGAAGAAGCGCGCAGCCAGCGGACAGCCTGGCTGGCCCAGCGCGTGGCCAACCTGAGCCCGGAGGACCGGCTCACCCTGAGCCGCGCCGCACACATCATGCAGGAGATGATCGCCCGATGAGTGCCACCTTCCGGGCACTGCGGAACCCCAACTACAGGCTCTGGGCAGGGGGCGCCCTGGTGTCCAATATCGGCACCTGGATGCAGCGGGTGGCACAGGACTGGCTGGTGCTGACCGTCCTCACGGACCATTCCGGGACCGCCGTCGGCATCACCACGGCCCTGCAGTTCCTTCCCATGCTCCTGCTTGGCCCGTACGCGGGCGTCCTCGCAGACCGGCACTCCAAACGTGCGATCCTGCTGTGGACGCAGTCGGCCATGGGCCTGTGCGGGCTGACGGTTGGCCTCCTGGTGGTCACCGGTTCGGCGCAGCTGTGGCAGGTCTACGCAGCCGCCTTGTTCCTCGGCCTGACCAGCGCGATTGACGGGCCTGCGCGCCAGGCCTTCGTCTCCGAACTCGTGGGACAGGACGACATTGCCAATGCGGTGTCCCTGAACTCCGCGTCCTTCAACACCGCCCGGCTCACAGGTCCGGCGATCGCAGGCGTCCTCATCGCCTGGGCGGGCACCGGCCCCGTCTTCCTTCTCAACGCGGCCAGTTTCGCCGCCGTCCTCATCTCACTGGCCCGGATCCGCGCATCCGGGTCAGCCACCCTGGCAACCCGCGGCAAGCACCAGGTTGTTGAGGGTCTGCGCTACGTGCGTGGGCGCCCTGACCTGGTGCTGATCCTCGTCCTGGTGGGCATACTGGGTGCCTTCGGCATGAACTTCCCCGTCACCAACGCACTGATGTCCACGGCGGAGTTCGGAATGGGGCCGGGCGAATTCGGCCTCCTGGGCTCCATCATGGCTGTGGGGACCCTGGCCGGAGCACTTCTTGCAGCCCGCCGGTCCGGCCCCCGGCTGCGTTTCCTGCTGGGCGGGGCGCTGGGCCTGGGCTTCTTTACACTGATCGCCAGCGTCTCGCCGTCGTTCTGGCTGTACGCCGCCGTGCTGGTCCCGGTGGGACTGGCCTCCTTGACCTTCCTGAACAGCTGCAATACGAGCATCCAGCTCTCTGTGGAGCCCCAGTTCAGGGGCCGGGTGCTGGCCCTCTACCTGGCAACCCTGCAGGGCGGAACCGCGTTGGGGGCACCGTTCATGGGCTGGCTGGGCAGCACGTTCGGCGCCCGCTGGTCAGTTGCCGCCGGCGGCGCCGTCGTGCTGCTGGCCGGGTTGCTCGGCGTGTTCGTGGTGGTCCGGAAGAACCCGCTGACCTGGCGGCAGCAGCTGTCCGCTTCCTTCCCGCGGAGGGGCGGCGTGGTCAGCCCTGCGCCGGGAGGGCGTACTCCAGGATAAAGTCGCTCTCCACCGAGGCGCCCAGGGCGAAGGACTTCATCCCGACCTTGGCGAATCCCGACTTCTCGTAAAAGCGGATCGCCTTGGCGTTCTGGCTATTGACGCCCAGCCAGACGCTTGCCGCGCCCTGGTCCGCGGCCCAGTCCAGGGAGGCCCGCATGAGCGTGAAGGCCGCGCCCCGTCCGTGGTGGTCCGGGTGCACATAGCACTTGCTCAGCTCAACCGAGCGCTTCGCGTCCTGCCCAAGGGGCCGATGTGCGCCGAGGGCGCGAAGCACATCGGGGTCCGTTGACTGCCGGTCGACGAGCAGTGTGTACCCGTCAAGCCGGCCGTCCTGCTCCAGCACCAGGATGGCGATTTTGCTGTCGGCGAGGTACTCGGCGAATTTGTCCGCGCTGAGCGTCCGTTTGAGGTGGAGCTTGATGTCCTGAGGCGAGGACCCGGGCGGGCAGGCGAGCGGGAACGTGACCGCCGCCAGATCAGCCAGGGCGGCAGCGTCTCCGGCAACGGCCTTCCGGATCATGGAGAAACCCCCTGCCCGAGGAGGGGGAAACCGGCCAGAATCTGCTGCAGATGGATGACTTGCCGGGGAATGAACTCGTTCGCATCGAGGGTGTCGACATCACAGTCGATGGCGACCCGGGAAGCCCCTGTGCCGCGCAACCATGCGATCAGGGCCTCGCGGGCAACATCGAAGGGGAACTCCGGCGCCAGCGCCCGGACGCTGGAAGTCCCCGTACCTTGCCACTCGGGCCAAACAAGCCGAAGGTGCGTACCGGGGGTTGGACTCGCAGGGGTCATGGCTGGAGTGTATCGCCGACGGCCGGGTTCTTTGATGCGGCCCTCTGTGACATCGGGGCCCCAAGGGGTCAGCGGCCGCCGGTCACCTTGGGCTCGACAGCCCAGGCCAGGCGGTGCAGGAAACTGGCAGTCCGGCCCCTGAACGTGGTCCAGGCGGCAGGCCGGGGCGCCGCTTCCTCAACGATGGTCGGGGCTCCGGGCAGGGCGCTTGTGGCCAGGCTTTCAGAGCGGGATAGGAAGAGGGCCATCATGCCGGCGCTTTGCATATTTTCTCCAGAGCGATGTCAAAAAATTTGATGTCAGGGGTAGTCCGAAATGGCCAGGCGTAAGGCGTCCGACGCCGGCCCTTCAGCCGGTCTGCTGCGCCGCCTCGCGGCCGTGCCCGGCTCCGCCGGACACTCGATCCCCACCTATTATTCCTGATCGGTCAACCGGTTGACGAATCGGCGAGTCGCTAGCGTTAGCCGGGGCGTCAACCTTCGTTGACGCCAAGCGATTCGTCAACTAACGTTGACGGAATGGAGGTGGACCGGTTGAAGACTTTGGTGGGATCCATGGACGGCGACAATCCGGTGAATGGCCTGCAGGCAGTTGCCGAGTTACACCGGGAGATCGGGCGGGCAGAGGCGGCCCTGGTCCGGCGGGCCCGCCTGGCGGGTTTGTCCTGGGAGGCGATTGCGCACGCGCTCGGCGTCAGCAAGCAGGCCGTCCACAAGAAGTACGGCAAGAGGTAAAGCCAAAGAGCCCCGCATGAACTGATTGAAGTTCAGGCGGGGCTCCCTCGCTGCGGAGAAGTTTTTGTCCAGATGCCGCGGGTTGGAGGCCTGTCAGAGGCCATTACGTGGACAAAAACTCCAACAGTCGGGCTGCGTCAGAGCTGGCTGTGCAGGCGCTCCAGCTCCGTCTTGGTGACGGGCAGGACCGTGCCGTGGCGCGGTGCGCGGGGCAGCTCGTAGTTGGTGGACAGCTTCCAGTCGGGGTTTTCGAGGCTGGTGCTTTCCAGCGGAATGTAGCCGCGGCCGCCGAATTCGTCGACGAACAGGTAGTACTTCTCCTCGGTGTTCGACTTGAAGATGGTGGGCCCTTCCACGCCGCCCGTTCCTGCCTTCTTGCCGATGCAGTTGCCCATCAGTGTCCAGTTGCGCGGGTTCGTGGCGGGCAGGTCGATGGCGAGCAGGTCGCTCGATTTTTCCTGCATGATGTCCAGGCAGCCCGAGACCTGCCCCTCGTCCTTGGTGAACCGGTAGTAGGTGTCCCCCTCCTTGATGACGGTGGAGTCGATGACCGAGTTGCCGGGGTCGTTCCACACCTTGGCCTCGGTGAAGGTCCGGAAGTCCCGGGTGGTGGAGTACATCATCTTGTTGTACGTTCCGCCGGTGTGGTTGGGGTCGTTGTCGGCGTAGATCTTGGAGGCCCAGTACACGACGTAGGCGCCGATCTTCGCGTCGTAGTGCGCTTCCGGTGCCCACGTGTTGCCTGCCGTGTCCGGGGAGACCTTCACGTGCCGCTGCCCGGACCAGGTGACCAGGTCGGTCGATTCCCACACCTCGATGTACTGGCTGCCCTGGCGCTGGGAGGAGTCCCAGCTGGTGCCGCTGCCGATGGAAAGGTCGGTGGCGATCATGTAGAACTTGTCGCCTTCCGGGGAGCGGATGATGAACGGATCGCGCAGGCCCTTGGTGCCGAGGCCGGATTTGAGGACGGGGTTCCCGCCGTTCAGCTCGTCCCACTTGAGCGCGTCGTTGCCGCGGCTGGCTGCCATGTAGATGTTCTCGCCGGCGAGATCGTTGCCGGTGAAGTACGCGAACGCGTAGCCCTCCTTGGCCTCGGCCTTGGGCAGCGGCAGCACCGTGACGCGGAACTTCTTCTTGGCCTTCGCCTTGCCCAGGGCGACGGTAGCCTGCAGGTTGAGCACGGCCGCCTTGCTCCCGTAGGCGGGCCTGGTGACCTCGCCGGTTGCAGTGATGACGGCGGCATCGTTCGACTTCCATTCCACGGCGGTTCCGTGCAGTCCCGCCGTGGGCAGGGTGATGTTCCCGCGGATCGCATCGGCGTCCCACACGTTCAGTGCTGCGGAAGCTTCAGTGACCTTCTGGTCGTCGCTGATATCTTCCGGCACCGTAACGGTGAAAGATTTCGACGCCGATGCATCACCCGATGTTGCCGTGGCCGTGAGCGTCACGGTGGCGTCTCCGGTTCCGTTGGCCGGGCGGGTGGCCGCGCCCTGGGCTGAGACGGTGGCCGGGTCCGACGAGGACCAGGTGTAGGCCGAGCCGTTCGGCCCGGCAGTGGGCAGCTTCAGGCCCGCTGTTACGGCGGAGGTGTCCCCCAGCGACAGGTCCTGCAGGTCGAGGGCAACCCGCTGTTCCGGGGACACGTACCCGAGCTCGCGCACCTCGTCGGCCGAGAGGGCCCGGTTGTAGACGCGGAAGTCGCGGACCTGGCCTTTGAGGTACTTGTCGCCGGCGTAGACGGACCGCCCAAGGTAGTTCGCCGTCGTCGTTCCTCCGCCAATGCTGCCCGGCGTGATGGTGACGCCGGTCTTCCGGGCAACCTCGGTGCCGTCCTCGTAGAGGACGGCGGTGCCGCCGCTCAAGGTGTAGGTGATGGTTTTCCACGCTCCGCGGGCCAAGTCCCGGTTGGCGCTGGTGGTCTGCTCGGTGGCCCAGTTGCCGCTGGCAATCGAGGTCCGGTACGAGTTGCCCGTGGTGAAGAGGTAGCCGTTGCCGGTGCCGCTGGTGGTGTTGCCCATCCCCCAGATGAAGTAGGGGGCGCCCTGGTCCGCGGCGATCTTCACGTCGGTGGATACGGTGATGGAGTCGAGTCCGCGCATGACGTCGTTAGGAAGCCGGACGTGGGCGTTCGTGCCGCCGAGCTGCAGGCCTTCGCCGCCCAGCGGGGTGGCGTCACCGCTGATTACGCCATTGCGGCCGTTGCCGGAGCTGTCCTCCGCCACCGTCCCGGCGGCTTCCGTCAGGTTGTATTTGAGGATCAGTCCGTCGTCGACGGCGGAGTGGGCCGGCGCTGCGGCGACCAGCCCGCCGAGTGCCAGGGCGGCGGAAGCGGCCAGCGCGGCCGCCGTCGTCATGGCCGGGCCCGTGCGGGCCCGTGAGTGTGTTGGGAGCATTGAGACACTTTCGTTCGGGCGGCCCGGAGGCCGCTGCTGGGAATTGGAAACAATAGGAGCGGACGACGCCGGACCGGCCGGCTCAGGCGTTCAGCCTGGCCACCAGCGCCTGCGCGCCGCTAACCAGCAGGTCCCGCAGCGGCTGGTCGGCAATATCCCGGGTGGCACCATCGGTGTACTGCCCGAGGTAGTGCACCGCTTTGGCCGTGGTCTTCTGGGCGAGGGCCTTGCTGGCCGATTTCAGCCGGGCGCCGAGCATGTCGCCCGTTTCGGCCGTGATCCTGCCGGCTGCGAGCGCCGCGTCCGCCATCAGCTGCAGGTCGTCGATTTCGCCTTCAGGGCTGCCGAAGGCCGCCCGCTGGGCGGCGCCGTAAATGCGGTCCGCGTTCGCGCTGCTGAGCGCCCCTTCGGCAACCCATGCGTTGGTCACCTGGGTGACACGCCGGAGGAGCTCCGGCTTGTTGGCAAACGGTGCCGGCTGCCAGACGTCGTCGAGCAACGTGGTCTTGTTGGCCCGCACCGGGTTTGCCACCCCGGAGTCCACGCCGCCGAACACCACTGATGGCTCGGCGCGCCGGAAGTAGGAGTGGAAGGCATCCTCGGTTCCCTCGAGGAACGGCGCCAGTTCGACGCCGGCGAGGGTGAAGTGCAGGGGCTTGCCAGGCACCTGCCCGACGGCCGGGGCGAGATCGCCATTGAGCTTGGCCGACCCGTACAGGCTGAACGGGAGAAGGGCGGTGCGGCCGTCGCGCGCCACGAGGTGCACCGGTCCGTACATGAGGGTCTGCACCGATGGATCGTCCCGGGCCGGCTCCGCGCGGAGGGTGAAGGGCATGTCCACCTCCACGGTGTCCCCGTTCGTCCACGTCCTGGCGATGCTGAGGTAGGTGCCCGGCGTGGCGGGCGCATCGAAGGGGGCACCGTTGACCTTGACGATGAAGCCGGCCGTGGCCCACGCCGGCACCCGCAACCGCAGCTCGAACTGCCCGGAGCCCGAAACCTGCAGCGAGGTCCGTTGCTCGAGAGGGAAGGAGGTCTTCTGGGTGACGGTGACGTTCTTCGCGGCCCAGCGGAGGGTGGACGGAATGTAGAGGTTGACGTAGAGGGCGCTGCCGTCCCCGGCGGTGAAGTAGACGGAATCCTGGTACTTCGTGGCCGACTCAAGGCCGGTACCCTCGCAGCAGGTGGTGCCCTGCTTCGGCGTGAAGTCGCGGACGGCGCCGGGCTGCAGGCCGATGAAGTAGGTAGCCAGCGGCAGCTCCGCACTCTCCTGGTCCTGCTTGGACCCGAGGACCTGGTTGAAAAGCGCCCGTTCGTAGTAGTCCATGTACGCGGGGTTCTGGTCCTTGAAGAACAGCTCGCGCGACAACTTGAGCATGTTGTACGCGCAGCAGGATTCGGCGTCGGTCGCGTTCAGGAATGCGGAGATCCGGTCCCGCTCCTTCCAGAATTCGCCCTGGCTGGTTCCGCCGATGCTGAACATGCGCGCGGGCACCACCATGCTCCAGAAGTTGCGGGCGGCGGTGAGGTACCGCTCCTCGCCGGTGGTGTTGTACATCAGCACCAGTCCGGTGAAGATCGGGATGTGCTGGTTGGCGTGCAGGCCAGCGAGGATGTCTTTGTTCTGGGCGCACGCATCGATGAGGGAATCGAGGTCGAAGTACTTGGCCAGCGCCAGGTGCTCAGGCTTGCCCGTGTGGCCGTGGGTCCCCAGGATGGCCTCCACGATGCCGCCGTATTCGCCGCTCGAGAAGATCCCCCACATGCGCTGCCGGACCGCGGGGGTGAGTTTGCTCAGCCGTGAGTGCATCCAGTCGCAGAGCCCGGCCGCCAGGTCGAGGGCCTTCGGTTCCGCGGTTGCTGTGTAGGCGTCGAGGAGACCCTTCAGGATCTTGTGGGCGGTGTAGTAGGGAGCCCAGACGCGGAGGTAGTCGGGCGTGGTCCTGCTCTCCAGCTCGATGAACTGGGTTTCCGGGTAGGCCGCAAGGAAGCCGGGGTGGCTGGGCAGTCCCCAGGTGCGCCGGAGGGTGGCGTTGCGGCCCTTGCCGGAAGCGTCCGCCAGCACAGAGCCGCTGCTCTCGCCGCAGGCGAGGGAGACGACGTCGCCGTTCCCGGCCGAGGTGTCCGACGCGCGGGCTGCCGCCAGCTCCGCGACCTGCGCCGCGGTGAGCGCGGACTGCCAGATGTTGACGTCCTGGTAAGCGCCGGCAAAGGTGGGATCGTTGTACTGCGACCGGCCCAGCCACACGTTGGCGATGCTTCCCAGCAGGGCCGGGGTCAGGGTCAGGGCAGTGTTCTGGCCGGCCTGTTTTCCGTTGACGTACAGCGTTCCGGTCCGGCCGTCCAGGGTGACCGCAACGTGGCTCCACTCGTTGACCGGCAGCGGGGCGGCGCCCACGATGGTCTGCTCACCGCCGGCAAAGTTCCGGGTGATGGCGAACCTGGGCAGGCCCGCGCCGTCGCGCTGGGCGAGGAACGCGTACGTCCTGGTGTCGTTGCCGAAGTCGAAGATCCGTGCCCAGTTCGCCGCCGCCGCCGGGCGTACCCATGCGGCGAAGGTCATGGCCGTCAGCCCGCCCACCGAGCCGGCGGGCAGCTGACCGTAGATATACGCACCGCGGGCGAGGTCGACGGCGGTGCCGGACAGGCGGCCGCCGGTGACCTGGATGACGGGTTCCCGGCCGAGCGCCTCGCGGCATTCGTGCAGGGAATTCACCAGGTTCCGCAGCTTGGTGCCAAAGACCTCCTCCCCCGTGCCCGCGTAGGCCTGGGCAAGCATGGACATGTGGTGCCCGGTGAAGTGCCCGCGCAGGTTGCCGTTGGCTTCGCCGTCGAGCCCTTCCCAGCCGCCGGCGGGAAGCGGGACCACCCCGGCCACCGGCTGCAGTCCGGCATTGGCACGGAACACATTGAGGTAGCGCCGCTCGTCGTAGCCGCGGGCGAAGTTCAGGATCAGCTCGCGTTTCCGGGCGAACACTCCCGGCCCCAGGCTGACATCGGACAGTTTGAAGGGGTGGAGCGCGGCGGCGGCGAGCGCTGCACCGGCGGCCGGGGCCTCCGCGTTCGCCGCCCCCGCGGCGAGCGGTGGCAGCCAGGGCAGGATGGCGGTGGCCGCCCCCAGCCGAAGGATGTTGCGTCTGGAAACGTGATGCGTCATTGGATCTCCTCAGGAATGGTCCGCATAAGGGGCGCGTAGGGGAAAGGCCCGGCTGCGCTATCCAGCCGGGCCCCTCCCGGTCAAAGCCAAGGGCTTCGGGGTGTTGCCTACTTGCGGGAGCCCGCGTCCGCCAGCCGGATGAATGTCACCGACTTCGGTTCGAACTCATACGTGAAGTCGGATCCCGCGCCGCTGAAGGTGCTCGCGGCCGGGGTCAGGTTCTGCCCGTCGGCGGTCTGGGTGAGGGTGGTCACCGCAGCCGAGCCGCTGATGTTGGCCCCGCCTGCCACCTTGATGTCCACGGGCGCCTTGTCGGCGGAGGTGTTGACCACCTTCACGATGGTGTCGCCGGACGTGGCGTCCTTCGTGACCACGGAGTAGACGGGGTCGGCCTGGGTGTCATCCACCGTGCCCCACAGGACGTTGTCCAGGTAAAGCTTGGCCGTGCGTCCGGAGACCTCGATCCGGATGTCGTATTCATGGCCGGTCTGGATCACCGTGTTCTTTTCGATGACGTTCGACTTGCCGCCGTTGACGGCCTTCTCGACGACGGACTTTGAGTTGTTCCAGCCACCCAGGTTCCACCAGAAGTAGTTTCCGGTGTCCTTGACTCCGAAGGAGACGAGGAAGCCTTCCGAGCCGGCCAGCTTGGTGGCCTTGGTGCTGAGCGTGTAGTTACTCCAGTCGGCGCTGCCCGCGGTCACCATCGTGTTCTGCGCGGTGGTGCTGGACTGCACGTAGCCGCCGTCCTTGATGGACCAGGAACCTGTCCCGTTGCCGGTCCAGGCAGCCGCCGTTCCGGAGAAGTCGTCGCTGAACAGGGTGGCGCCGTCCTTGCCGGTCACCTTGACGTCGTCGTACCGTGCGGAGGTGGCCCAGGTGGACAGGCCGATCTTGCCCGAAATCGGCACCACGGTGGAGGCCGGGTTGTCCTGCGTGCTGGGCACCACCTGGGTGCCCACATTGTTCATGAACAGCTTCTGGACCTCGTAGTTGGGGGTGGTCCGGACGGACGTGCCGTTGAAGAACATCATGTCCGGGCTCCACTGCGTGTTGGCCTCGTTGGCGATCAGCGGCGCGTAGGACGCCATCTTGACCACGTCGGCGTTCCGCTCCAGGCCGGTCATGTAGGAGGCTTCCGCCAGGGCGTTGTCCGGCTTGTTCCCCTGAGACGCGTATTCGCCGAGGAACACCTTGTAGCTGTTGCGGTCGTAGGAGTCGTAGCGGTGGTTGTTGTTCAGGAACCACGACGGCGTGTTGTAGTAATGCTCGTCGACGAGGTCCACGCCGGTCTGGGCGTTGAAATTGGCGAGGTCGTCGAATTCCGGGCCCTGGCTGAACGGCCCGGTGTTGCCGATGATCTTGATCTCCGGGTGGGCCTTGCGTACCGCGTTGTAGAACTGCGTGAAGTACTGCTTGAACTCCGGCTTGTACTCCTCGTTGCCCAGCGAGATGCGGTCCAGGTGGTAGGGCGCCGGGTGGCCGTAGGCGATGCGCTTGGCGCCCCATTGGGTGCTGGCGTCGCCGTTGGCAAACTCGATGAGGTCCAGCGTGTCCTGGATGTAGCGGTCAAGGGTGGCCTGGTCCGGGGCACGGTTGCTGTCGCCGCAGCCGGTCACACCCACCGGAACAACCGGCACGGGGGCGGCTCCCATGTCCTCGGCCCACTGAAAGTACTCCATGTAGCCCAGGCCGTAGGTCTGGTTGTAGCCCCAGAAATTCCGGTTGGCCGGGCGCTGCTCCACCGGGCCGATGGTGTCTTTCCACTGGTAGGTCCGGGCTCGCGTGTAGTTGGGGGCCGAGTAGGTGTCGTAGCTTCCGGTGTTGACGATGCAGCCGCCGGGGAAGCGGAGGAAGCTGGGGTGCAGGTCATCGATCTTCTCGGCGAGGTCCTTGCGGAGGCCGTTTTCCCTGCCGTTCCAGGTGTCCTGGGGAAACAGCGACACCATGTCGAGGCGGACCGTGCCGGTGCCCTGGACAAGGGTGGTGAGCCGGCCGGCGCCGGTGGAGGACTTGGGTGACAGGGTCACCTCGTACTTGGCCCAGCGGTCACCCTTGACCTTGATGGTGGCGATGTCCAGCCGGGCGCCTTCGGGCGTCTCCAGCGTCACGGCGAGGGTGGAACCGGACGGGTTTGAGGTGCGCGCCCACACGGAGTAGTTGTACTTTTTCTTCGCCTCGAGCTTCTGCCCGGCGTTCCAGCCGCTGTTGCGCACGCCCACGCCGGCGCCGGTTCCCGCGCCGGCCGCCGTGGCGTCGATCTGCAGGTAGTTCCGGTTGTTTTCGTTGAGCCGGTTGCTGTCATTGACGACGGCGACCGTTCCGTCGCTGCCCCGCTTCAGGGTTTCCCAGCCGGTCATCGGAGTGTAGGTGCGGTTGTCGGCAGAGTTGAACTCAAACGACCGGTTCTGGACGAGCTCGGCGTAGATCCCGCCGTCGGCGCCCTGGTTGATGTCCTCGTAGAAGGCTCCGTACATCGTCGGGTCAATCGATGGACCTGACCCTGCGGCGTTGATGCTGATGGTCCGGTTGCTGCCGGACTCGGCATTGGCGCCCAGGGCGGGGGCCAGCGTCAGCAGCGCGGCCGCCAGGGACCCGGTGAGCACCAGGGTGCAGGTCCGTTTGGCGGGACTTGAGGGTTTTGATGGCATGGAAGGGATGGCCTTTCTCCATTGAACGGTTCGCCGGCGACCGGTTTGAACAGACTGGGTTGATCAGTCCGTGTTGATCTGCTGCGTTGCAAACCGCTTGTTGTGAACGCTAACAAAGTGCCGACCGGAGTCGAGTATTCGACATCTTTTCGCTCTTGTAAAGGGCCTTCTCAAAAATCGACAGGTTATGGATGGCCAGCGCGGGATTGTGACCCGGGCTACTTGACGGCCCAATTGTTAGCGTTCACAATGAGTCGCAGAGCGCATCAGCTCACTTGCAGCAATGGCGGTGTTTCGAAGTCTCCCGCCTGCATGTAACTAACGCTTCCGGGAGGATGTTGTGTTTAAGAAATCCCTTATTGCGGTGGCCGCCGCATCGATGCTGACCCTCACTGCCTGCGGCGGAACGGCTGGCGCCGGCAGTGCTGCCGGCGGCTCCAGCGATGGCAAGATCACCATGGGCTTCGCCCAGGTGGGTGCCGAGAGCGGTTGGCGGACCGCCAACACCAAGTCGGTCCAGGACTCTGCCAAGAAGGCCGGGGTTGACCTGAAGTTCTCCGACGCCCAGCAGAAGCAGGAGAACCAGATCAAGGCCATCCGCTCCTACATCCAGCAGAAGGTCAGCGTCATCGCTTTCTCTCCCGTGGTGGAGTCCGGCTGGGACACGGTGCTGAAGGAAGCCAAGAACGCCAAGATTCCGGTCATCCTGACGGACCGGGCCGTGGATTCCTCGGACAAGACGCTCTACAAGACGTTCCTCGGCTCCGACTTCGTCGAGGAAGGCAAGAAGGCCGGCGACTGGCTGGTCAAGGATTCCAAGTCCGCAACGGACACCGTGAACATCGTCGAAATCCAGGGCACCACCGGTTCCGCACCCGCGAACGACCGCAAGGAAGGGTTCGCCGAGGCCATCAAGGCTGACCCGCACCTGAAGATCATCGCCTCGCAGAGCGGCGACTTCACCCGCAGCGGCGGCAAGCAGGTCATGGAGGCCTTCCTCAAGAACAACGCCGACATCGACGTCGTCTTCGCGCACAACGACGACGAGGGCCTCGGCGCCATCGAGGCGATCGAAGCCGCCGGCAAGGTTCCTGGCAAGGACATCAAGATCATCACGATCGACGCCGTCAAGGACGGCATGACCGCGCTGAGCAACGGCAAGATCAACTACATCGTTGAGTGCAGCCCCATGCTCGGTGACCAGCTCATGGATCTGGCGAAGAAGGTTATTGCCGGCGAGAGCGTGCCGGAGCGCGTCGTCACCGAGGAGACGACCTTCACGCAGGAGCAGGCCAAGCAGGTTCTTGCCAGCCGCCCGTACTAGGCCGCGGCGCCCCTGAACGTCCGTGCGGCGGCGGATGACCGCCGCCGCACGGCACACCAATCACAGGAAAGACACGAGGATGAACGAAATCGTTCCGGTCGTCGAGATGACCGGCATAGCTATTGGATTCCCAGGGGTTAAGGCGCTCGACGGCGTCGACTTCCGGCTCTTCCAGGGTGAGGTCCACGCCCTGATGGGCGAGAACGGTGCCGGCAAGTCAACGCTGATCAAGGCCCTGACCGGCGTGTACACCATCGACGCCGGCGCCATCACGGTGCTGGGCGAGCCGAAGCGGTTCTCGTCCCCCGGGGAGTCCCAGGCGGCAGGCATCAGCACGGTCTACCAGGAGGTCAACCTCTGCCCCAACCTCACCGTTGAGGAGAACGTTCTGCTGGGCCGCGAGCCGCGCCGCCGCGGATCCATCGACTGGAAAGGCGTGCGGACCAGGACGCGCGAGGTGCTCGCCGAGCTGCAGCTGGACCACATCGATCCCGGCTCGCTGCTGTCCACGCACTCCATCGCGGTCCAGCAGCTGATCGCCATCGCCCGTTCGGTGGAGATCAACGCCAAGGTCCTGATCCTGGACGAACCGACCTCAAGCCTGGACGCGGACGAGGTCAGCCAGCTCTTCCGTGTCATCCGGGACCTCCGCGACCGGGGCGTTGCCATCCTGTTCGTGTCCCACTTCCTGGAACAGGTCTACGAGATCTCCGACCGCATGACGGTCCTGCGCAACGGCAAGCTCGTGGGCGAGTACCTGACCCGGGACCTCTCCCGGATGAGCCTCATCTCCAAGATGATCGGCAAGGACATGGAAGCCCTCGCCGAACTGGACCAGGCCCACGCCCGTACGCCCGCCAGGACCGGCGCCGGCGTGACCCCGTTCATCGAAGCCAAAGGGCTCGGCAGGAAGGGGTCGGTGTCCAACGTGGACCTGGCCATCCATCCCGGCGAGGTCGTCGGCCTGGCGGGCCTCCTCGGCGCCGGCCGGACCGAAATTGCCCGGCTCTTCTTCGGCGCCGACAAGGCCGACGAAGGCTCCATCAAAATCAAGGGCGCGGGCCAGAAAATCCGCTCCCCGCGCACCGCCATCGACAAGCGGATCGGATTCTGCTCGGAGGACCGTAAGGAGGAGGGCCTCATTGGCGACCTCACCGTCCGCGACAACCTGGTCCTGGCCATGCAGGCCAGCAAGGGCTGGGCACGCCGCATCCCCCGCAAGGTCCAGGACGAGCTCGTGGCCGAGTACATCAAGGCCCTCGACATCCGCCCGGCCAACCCCGACGCGCTCATCCGGAACCTCAGCGGCGGCAACCAGCAAAAGGTGCTCCTGGCCCGCTGGCTGGTCACCCGTCCCGAACTCCTGATTCTTGACGAGCCCACCCGCGGGATTGACATCGGAGCCAAGACCCAGATCCAGAAACTCGTCAGTCAGCTCGCGGCAGACGGCATGTCCATCCTCTTCATTTCCTCCGAGCTCGAGGAAGTCCTGCGCGTGAGCGACCGCATCGCCGTCATCAAGGACAGGGCGATGGTCGCCGAAATCAACAACGACGGCGTCTCCGTGGAAGACGTCATGACGGTCATCGCCGGAGGTAACCAGTGAAATCCCTTCTGAAACACCGCCTTGCGTGGCCGGTGATCGCCCTGGCAGCGCTGCTGCTGCTCAACCAGATCTTCCGGCCAGACTTCCTGGGCCTGCGGATGCAGGACGGCCACCTCTACGGCAGCCTCATCGACATCATGCGCAACGGCGCCCCCACCATCCTCATCGCACTCGGCATGACCCTCGTCATCGCCACCCGCGGCATCGACCTCTCGGTCGGCGCAGTGGTGGCGATCGCCGGCGCCGCCTCGTGCGCCTACATCGCCGCGTCCCCCGACCCCGGGTCCCCGGTGACGGCGGCCATGGCGGTCCTTATCGCCGTCGTCGCCGGCCTTGCCCTGGGCGTCTGGAACGGCTTCCTGGTCTCCACCATCGGCGTGCAGCCGATCATCGCCACCCTGGTGCTCATGACGGCCGGCCGCGGCATCGCCCAGCTCATCACCGGCGGCCAGATCATCTCGGTATCCAATGACCACTACAAATCCATCGGCGCCGGCTACCTGTTCACCCTGCCGATCTCCATCCTGATCACCGCCGCCGTCTTCGTCCTGGCCGCCGTCCTCACCCGCCGCACCGCGCTGGGAACGCTGATCGAGGCGGTGGGCATCAACCCCGTCGCCAGCCGCCTGGCCGGACTCCGGTCGCGGAACATCATCTGGATCGTCTACATCTTCAGCGCCGTTTGCGCCGCGATTGCCGGCCTGATGATCAGCTCGAACGTCACGGCGGCCGACGCCAACAACGCCGGGCTGTACATCGAAATGGACGCCATCCTGGCCGTGGTCATCGGCGGCACCTCACTGGCAGGGGGCCGGTACACCCTGGTGGGAACCGTCGTCGGGGCCTTCATCATCCAGACACTGACCACCACCGTCTACACCCTCGGAATCCCGCCTGAGGTAACCCTGGTGTTCAAGGCGCTCGTGGTCATCACCGTTTGCCTCCTGCAGGCGCCCAAGGCACGGAACCTGCTCAGCAGCCTCAAGGCAGCACCCAAGCCCGCCGCAAAAGAAGCCGCAAAGGAAAAGGTGGCCGTCTAATGTCCCCGCTGTCCACGCTTACGCCCCTGACCCTCAAGAAGCCGTCGCCGGCGCGCAGCCGCCTGCGCGGCGGTGCCCGCTACGCGCCGACCCTGGCCACGGTGGGCCTGTTCATCGCCATGTTCGCCGTGGGCGCCGGGATGTACCCGAGCTTCCTCTCCGGCCAGGTCTTCCTGAACCTCTTCATCGACAACACCTTCCTCATCGTCCTCGCCGTCGGGATGACGTTCGTGATCCTCACCGGCGGGATCGACCTGTCCGTCGGGGCCGTCGTCGCACTGTCCATGATGGTGAGCGCCACGCTCCTGCAACAGGGCTGGAACGCAGGGGCCGTCATCGTCCTGGTGCTCACCATCGGCGGCGGGCTCGGGCTGCTGATGGGCCTGATCATCCAGTACTTCGACATCCAGCCGTTCATCGTGACCCTGGCCGGCATGTTCCTGGCCCGCGGCCTCTGCTACGTCATCAGCCTCGACTCGATCCCCGTCACCGAGGGGTTCTTCACCGGCATGGCACAGGCGCAGATCCCGCTCCCCGGCGACCTCTTCGTCTCCCCTGGCGTCATCCTGGCCCTCGCCATCGTGGCCATCGCCTTCTTCATCCTGCACCACACCCGCTTCGGCCGGACCGTCTACGCCATCGGCGGCAACGAACACTCCGCCATGCTGATGGGCCTGCCCGTTAAGCGCACCAAGATCCTTGTCTACTCCCTCAGCGGCCTCTGCTCCGCCGTCGCCGGCATCCTGTTCTCCTTCTACAGCCTCTCCGGCTACAGCCTCGCAGCCCAGGGCATGGAACTGGACGCCATCGCGGCGGTGGTCATCGGCGGCACCCTGCTGACCGGCGGCACCGGCTACGTCCTGGGATCCGTCGTCGGCGTGCTGGTGCTCGGTATCGTCCAGACCTTCATCGCCTACGACGGCACCCTCAGCTCCTGGTGGACCAAGATCGTCATCGGCGGCCTGCTCCTCGTCTTCATCCTGCTCCAGCGGCTCTTCGCCCGGAAAACAAGCTGACTTTTACCCGTCCCGCACTTCCCGCACGTCACCTCACGCACGTCTCCCGCACGTCTCACGCACGTCGAAAGGACTTTTCAGCATGAATGATTCCCTCAACCGCCGGTTCTCCCGCCGGTCCTTCCTTGGCACCGGAACCGCCGCAGCCGCAGCCTTCGCCGTCGCGGGCGCCGGAGGCGGGGCCCTGGTGGCGGCGCCCGCCGCTGCCGCCGCCGTCGGTCCTGCTCCGCTGATCAACCCGGTGGTGCCGCAGCGGGCGGACCCGTGGCTGATGAAGCACACGGACGGCAAGTACTACTTCACCGGTTCCGTGCCCGAGTACAACCGCATCATCGTGCGCTCCTCCCCCACCATCTCCGGGCTGGGTACTGCCTCGGAAGCTGTGGTCTGGACGCGGCCCGCCTCCGGAACCATGGGTGGCCACATCTGGGCACCGGAACTGCACCACTTCGACGGCCAGTGGCACGTCTACTTCGCCGCGGGCGACAGCAGCGACGTCTTCCGGGTGCGGATCTACGTGATTTCCACCGACGACGCCGATCCCGCCACCGCCGTCTGGGGACCGCCAGCCCGGGTCTACACGCATGCCGACACTTTTTCCCTTGATGCCACCACGTTCGAGCACCAGGGCACGCGCTACCTGCTGTGGGCGCAGAGCGACACGGGCGTGAACTCCAGCCTGTACATCGCTTCCATGTCGTCACCGTCCACGCTCTCCAGCACGCCGGTCCGCATTGCCGTTCCGACCCTGGACTGGGAGACCAGGGGCTACAAGGTGAACGAGGGCGCCGCAGTGATCAAGCGGAACGGCCGCATCTTTGTGACCTTCTCCGCCAGTGCCACCGACGCCAACTACTGCATGGGTCTGCTCACCGCAGACGCAGCTGCCGACCTGCTCAATGCGGCCTCGTGGACCAAGACGCCGACCCCTGTCTTCACCACCAACGAGGGCTCGAAGCAGTACGGGCCCGGCCACAATTCGTTCACCGTTGACGAGGCCGGCAACGACGTGCTCGTCTACCACGCACGCTCCTACCGCAGCATCACCGGCGACCCGCTCTACGACCCCAACCGGCACGCCCGGGTCCAGCGGCTGTACTGGAACGCGGACGGTACGCCGAACTTCGGCGTACCGGTGGGCGACGGCGAACTGCCGGTCCGCCTGGAGCCCGCCTCGGGCCCGGGCAGCTTCCTGGCGCACGACGGCGTCACCGTCACCGCCGCCGCCTCCCCCGCACTGGGGTCATCCCAGTTCCGCATCGCGCCCGGCTACGCCAAGAAGAACTCAGTGATCATCGAGCCCGTCCTGGCCAAGGGCCGCTATCTCCGGTTGCAGGGGTCAGCGGTGACAATAGCGACCACGGAGGGGTCGTCGTCGGCCTTCCTCAGTCGGGGCGGCCTTTCGGACACCGCTGGAACGTCCTTCGAATCAGTCGATATCCCGGGTTCCTACCTCGTGCTTCGGCAGGGCGCCCTGGCGGTGGCCAAGGTGGGCAAGGACGAGCGGCCGGCCGCCACGTTCTTCCTGCGTTCCTAGTCCTTCATGGCATTTGGACAGGGCCGGCGGTTTCTCCGCCGGCCCTGTTTGTTTTGAGGCTTGGCAGGCTGGGCGCCCACGTTGGTGGCGGGGGTCCGATCGGGCCCTATTCGAAAGGGTAGTTAGAACTGTCAGAAAACGGCGTTACCCCTGCCCGTTGGTTTCGGAATCATGGATATCACGCAGAAAGCACCAGCAACATCTGGTTCACGTTCTCATTGAAAGGAAAGACCATGACTCGGGAAGAAGCTTACGCACGGTGCCCCCCGGACTCCTATGTCGAGTTTTACGGCGGCCGGTGGCTCGTCGTTCCGTTCGCACCGGTTGAGCAACCGGAGTTCTTCGTTTGCTC
>NZ_JBHTSL010000057.1:0-35711 GCF_042795115.1 Arthrobacter sp. NPDC056493
CCGTGGCCGGCGGAGACGTTGTCCAGGACGATATCCGGGCGGGCGCTGTCCAACCGCCGGGCGTGGGGGGCTTCGGGCAGGTCCGTCTGGGCCTCCAGCAGGTCGGCCACGCGTTCGCCGGAGGCGGTGGCGCGGGCGATCCGGCCAATCTGTTTTGCCACGTCCTTCAACGGTTTCATGCCCGTCTTGAGGTACATCAGGAATATCACCAGGTCGCCCGGGGTGATCGCGTGCTCCAGCACGCGCCAGCCGCCGCCGGCCAGGACAACCGCCGTCGCAATGCCGATGAGCACGTCGGTGCGCCGCTCCAGCCCGGCCGCGAGCCGCAGCGCCGCGACGCCTGTCCCCAGGGTTGCCTGGTTGCTGCTGCGGAAGCCTGAGCTGATGGTGTCCTCCAGGCCGTAGGCCTGGACCTCGCGGATGGCACCGAGGGTCTGTGCCGCCGTCGTGGCCAGATGCCCCTCCCCCTTGCGGGAGTTGCCGGCCGCCGCGGTGATCTGGCCTGAGCTGGCGCGGGACAGGAGGACGAAGGCGCCGCCGGCCAGGACCACCACCAACGAGAGCAGGGGATCCAGCCAGAGCAGGATTCCGATCATCGCCACCAGAGTGGCCATATTGCCCATGAGCGGCAGCCCGGCGGTGATGGCCACGTCCTGCAGCCGGGAGACGTCGCCCACCAGCCGCTGCACCGTGTCGCCGGTGGAGGCGCGGGTGTGGTGGCGCATGGACAGGCTTTGGACATGGCGGAAGGCCTGTGCCCTCAGGTCTGCGGCCACCCTTGAACCGATGAGGGCGAAGCAGATGGCGGACCAGTAGTTGGAGATGGCGCGCCCGATGCTGATGGCTACCACCGCCGCCCCGCACAGGATGAGTGTCTGCACGCTGGCGTCCATGGTGGGGCCGGGCTTGTGCAGTGTGGCACCGAGGGCGCGGGATACGGCGTCGACCACCAGCTTGAGGGGCCACGGTTCCACCAGACGGAAAATCACGTCGAACGCCAGCCCGACGAACCCGCCCGCCATGAGGAGGCGATGGCCCCGCAGGTGCGGCCGCACGCAACGCAACGTGCGCCGAAGCCCCGATTCCGGCTGCGGCGGGGCAGGATCCCGCTGGCGCCGGGATGGCCGCCCCTGCTTCTGCGCGGCGGCCTGCTGCGCGGCGGCGGCCGGCTGCCGCGACGGCTGCGCCCGGTGGGCGTGCGCGCTCATCATGCCACCTCCTGGCGGAGCGGCAGCTCCGCGGTGATGCGGGACAGCACACCGTCCCAGCTGTAGCGGCCGACGGCGGCGGCCCTCGCCTGCGTGCCCAGACGTTCCCGCAGCGCCGCGTCCGCACCCAGGCGCCGGAGGGCTGCGGCGAAAGCAGACGCGTCACCCGGCGGGACGAGCAGCCCGGTTCGCCCGTCCTCCACGATGGACGGGATCTGGCCCACCGCCGTGGCCACGATCGGCATGCCGGCGGCCAGGTACTCGTATACCTTCAGCGGGGAAAAGTAGTCGTCCCGGCCGGGCACCGGCTGCGGGTACGGCGCAGCGGCGGCGTCGCATCCGTGGAGCAGTCCGGGGACGGCGTCCGGGGGCACGGCGCCGGTGAACTCGGCCTCCACGCCCAGCCCGGCTGCCGCCCGTTCGAGGTCTTTCCTGCCGGGGCCGTCGCCAATGATCTTCACAGTCCAGCGGTCGGCGCGCGCCAACGGTCCGGCGTCGCCCGCCGCACCTAGGGGCCCACCATCAGCGTTGGCCAGCGCCACCGCCGTGAGCAGGGCGGGGACACCGTGCCAGGGTTTCAGCGTGCCGACGAATCCCACGGTGAGCCGGTGCGGGTGGCCCCGGCCGCGCGGCCGGGGACCGATCCGCTCAGTGTTGACACCGTTCGGTGCCAGCAGCGTTTTGGCGCCCGGCACCCGGCGCTCCAGCCAGCGCACCACGGGCTCCGAGACAGAGGCCACAGTGTCCGCGGCCAGGGCGTTGCGGCGCAGCACGGTCTCGGCCAGCCGGACGTCAAACAGCTGCCTGTAGTGCTGCTGCTCCTCGATCAGCGGCGCATTGACCTCCAGCGCAGCCGGGACTCCGAGGCTTTCAACGGCCACGGCAAGGGCAGGGCTGAACAGTGAGTAGCGTTCGTAGACCACGTCGCAGCCGTCGCGGACCACCGACTCGGCCAGCGCCGCTGCAGCTTCCCCGATGGCGCGCTCCCGCTCCTCCCCGGCACCGGGCTTCTCCCTGTCCACGCGGCGGGGCGGGAGTTCGACGACGGCGAGATCCGCCAGGTCTGCCGGCCGATCGGTGCCGGCGCGGGTGCAGTAGACCGTGACGTCTGCCCCGGCCCGGCGCCAGGCCCGCACGATCTCCTGCACATGGACCGAGGAACCCTTGCTGCCGAAGACGGGAACACCGGGGTCGGCGCAGACGTAGGCGACGCGCATCAGGCAACCCTCCTTTCCTCCAGCGACAGGGCCCGGAGCGCCTCCGCCTGCCGCCGCACGTCGTAGTCCCTCTCGATCAGGGCGCGCGCGTTGCGGGCCAGCGCTACCCGGTCCGTGGCAGGAGAGCTGATGCGGCGGATGGCCTGCGCCAGCAGATGAGGCTGGCCGGGCCGGGTCAGGATTCCCGTGTGCCCGTTGCGCACCGCCTCCGGAATGCCGGTGACGGAGGTGGAGATGCAGGGAACGCCTGCGGCCATGGCCTCCAGCAGGACCGTGGGCATGCCGTCGGCGTTGCCGTCCAAGCCCACGACGCAGGGCGCAATGAAGGCATCGGCCGAGTCCAGCAGCTCGTGGACCTGGTCCTGGGTCTGTGGACCGAGCAGCCGCACATGCCGGTCCAGCCCGAGCTGTTCGATCGTGCATTCCAGCTGCTCGGCCAACACGCCTGTGCCGGCGATCCTCAGGTCCAGCGGAAAACCCTGCGACACCAGCTCCGCTGCGGCAGGCAGCAGGTGCTGGAACCCTTTCTTTTCCACAAGGCGCCCCACCGCGGCCACCCGCACTGTGGAGCCGATGGGACCGGGGTCCCGGTACGGAAAGCGCTCCAGTTCCAAACCGTTCCGCACCAGGTGGAGGCGGGAAGTGACGTCCGGGAAGCGGCGCTGCAGAAAGCGCAGGTTGTACTCGCTGATGGTCACGGCGTGGTGGGCCTGGGCGAACTTGGTCCGGAGGTCCTCGGCCACGGTTTCAACGAAGATGTCCACGGCGTGCGCCGTGAAGGAATAGGGGATGCCGGTGATGGCGGAGGCCAGCCTCGCCACGCTGGTCGGCGTGGACGCGAAGTGGACGTGCAGATGCCGGATGTTGCGCTTTTGCAGGGCAACGGCGAGGTTGATGGCCTGAAGCGCATCGTTTGGGTCAGTTGTGGCCAGTTCCGCGAAAACCCGGGACACCGCCGGGGCGAGACCGGCGGCTTCCGCGGCGCGGAAGGTCTCCCATACGCGCTCGGCGCTTTTGGGCCGGCCAATAAGGGTCACGGACGCCTTGACGCGTGCCAGCTCGGGATGGAACCGCTGGTCGTTGCAGGGGCGCAGGGAGAAGATTTCGATCCTGTCCCCGGCGGCCTCGCGCGCCAGGATCTCCGACACGATGAACGTCTCGGAAAACCGCGGATACATCTTGAGGATGTACGCGATGGCCGGTTCAGACGGCAGCATGGGCGGCACCTTCCCGTTCGCTGCGGTCATGTGCGCCCGCGGCCCGTGCACCGGTCGCCGGGGATACGGGCGCCTGCAGCACCGGCTGCAGCAGTTCGGCCGCCAGTTGCGGCACGCGGACCAGCCCGTCGAGCCGGGCCTTCCGCCGGTCTACCCGGGTGCCCAGCCGGCCGGCCAGCCAGCCGGAGAGGATCTCAGGGGTGAGTGTGCCGATCTCGTGATAATCCAGGTAACCCGCGGAGGCCAGGGAGGCGGCCCGGATCCGCTGCTCGGACCGCGCCCGTGTGCGCGGCACGATCAGGGCAGGAACGTTGGTGCTCATGATTTCGCAGACGGTGTTGTAGCCACCCATGGACACAATGGCCCGGGCCCCGGCCAGATGGGGCACCATGTCATCGAGCCGCTCCACAATCCTGACCCCCGGGACTGCCCGCCGCCGCAGGTCCAAGAGCTGGTCTGCCGGCATCTGGGGTCCGGCGACGACCAGGTGTCCCATGCCCGGCGGCAGGTCCGCCGCCGCTGCCACGGCTGCGAGTGCGTGCCCGTCAGCCCCGCCGCCCACCGTCGTCAGGAAGTAGGGGACCGGCATGGTGACATGGCCCGGTCCTGCAGGCCTGCCGGCCGCGAGGTAACCGGTGTAGCGGACAAGTTTTCCTACGGACAGCGGTATTTCCCCGGCGGCGAGCGGATCATGCACAGCGGGGTCACCGTAGACCCAGATGGCGTCAAACAGGTCGTTCACGAGGGGAGCGCCGCCCTCCCGCTCCCACTCGGCGATGGCTGCCTCCGGCGCATCCAGGATTTCGCGCAGTCCCAGAACGGTGCGGACGGGCCCGGCGGAGCGGACCCGGCGCAGTGCCGCTTCGAGTTCGTGATGGATTCCGGTGGCGTGGCGGTCCACCACCACCAGGTTGGGGAGGAAGCCGCCCAGCACAGATTCGAGCAGGCCGGCCCGGAGCGACACGAGGTCCTGCATGGGCACGGTGAGGCTGCGGGGCTGGTAGCCGGCCGGGCTCTTATCCACCCCGGGCAGGATGACCCAGTCCCAGCCTGCCGGAACGTCGAACCCGGAGGCTAAAGCGGTGCCGGAAATGAGGATGCCGGTGACGTTGCGGCCCGTCAGGTAGGGAAGCTGGTTCGTCAGGGCGTGGGCCAGCGCGAGATTGCGCCGCACGTGACCGAGACCCAGAGAGTCGTGTGAATAAAGAACAATTCTTAAGTGGTCCATGTGGGCCCCCATAGCCTGCCGGTTCTCGGTGAGAATAATTGTTGCGGCAAGCCTCAACGAAGACTTTGTTGGGAATGGAAGAGTATTAAGGAACTCTCATTTATGTCCGGGCGCGGCGCATTTCTGCCGCGACTGTTACGAAATCAAGTTGTGCTGGCCCGGCGCGGGCGCTGGGCCAAAGGATGTTTGCGTGTGTCCCCCGACGCTGGGGGAATGAAGATGAATCCCACGTTGCCACCGCGGGCCGTGCAGGTCAATCCTCAAATTAAGCGAATAATTTCCGGCATTTACGGCACCAAATGGACAAAAACGACGGCGGGTTGTCCCGCCGCCGTTTTCGGCTTATTGCCGCCATGCCGCCGTCGAAATAAATGCCCGACGGCGGCATGTGCGTTTCCGGCGCTGCGCCGGTGTTGCGCTGGCGTCAGTGCTGGCCGGAGGTCCCGCCCAGGGGCGGGACGGTGCCGGGCCCGCCGTCTTCCGGCTCGGCCCGGTGCGCGGCGCTCCGGGTGTCGCTCGCCGCTGTCTCGTCCGAGTCGCCCTCGTCGTCGATCAGTCCGTTGGTCTGGTCGAACGGATGGGCGATGTTCTCGTCCGTCAGCGCCGAGCCGGGGCCAGCCGCTGTTCCAGTGGCGGCATTCCCGCCGGTAACGGTTCCGCTGACGGTGTCCGCCGCGGTTCCGCCGGAGAAGCCCGGGGTGTCGGTCGTGTCCGTAACAGCGGTGGGATCGGTGGCAACCCCGGGCGTGAAGTCCTGGTCGGCGGCCGGATCGACATCCGCGTCCTTGCTGCCGGCAGCAACTGCGGCTGCGGCGCCTGCCGCAGCCGCCACCCCGGCCGCTGCGGCAACCTTGCCTGAGATTCCGGCCTTGCCGCTGTCCCCGAGTGACCCGGCCGCGTGCTCAACCCCCGGCGTGCCCACCGAACCGCCTTCGTTGACGGAGCCCCGCCAGGCTCCGCTGGCGTAGCGTTCGTCCTCGATGAATGCCTTGAACCTCTTAAGGTCGGCCTCGGCCTGGTGCTCCACGACGTGCAGCTTGTCGCCGATCTTCTCCACGAGCCCCTCGGGTTCGTAGTCGATGAACAGCCTGATGGAGGTCTGCCCGCCGCCCACGTCCTCAAACTCCACCGAGCCGGCGTTGGTGGCCCCCTCCGTGGCGGCCCAGGCAACCTTCTGGTCGGGCTTCTGCTCGAGGATCCTTGCCTCCCACTTCCGCTTCACGCCTGCGATCTCGGCCACCCATTCGAGGCGGTCGTCGCTGAGCTGCGTCACCTTCTTGACGCCGCCCATGAAGTGCGGAAAGTCTTCGAACTGGGTCCACTGGTTGTATGCCGTGCTGACCGGCACGTTCACCAGAATGCGCTTCTCAACCCTCGTGCTCATAGTGTCTCCTTCGTCGAAGTGAACAGGTGATGGTCCGCAATAAGCGAAGTCATCAGCATGCTTACTATATCTTCGACGGCGGAGCGGGGCTAGGGCCGGCCGGGCCGGACCGCGTTGTTGAGGGGTGGAAATGTGAAGCCTCCGCGCGAATCAAAGGACTCAAGCGCGGAGGCTTCCAGCACTCCATTTATTTGGGGGGGAAAGAGGAGAGCTTGCACCAATGTACAGCGGGCGGGGCCCTGGGGAAGGCCAATTTGGCCATTTCGGCAATTCTTGACTAAACCTTGAGTGGCCGTTGCGAATCGACGGCGTCAACCAGTTTGGCGAGCACGTCGGCCGGGTGTCCGCCGGCGTCGATCTCCACCATGTCCGCATACTCGGGCTGTGCGCGGTAGGCGTTCCGCAGGGCGGACAGGTCGGCCACGGATTCCTCATCCGTGCCGCGCGCCAGGATCCGCCGGTGAGCTGTTTCGGGGCTCACTTCCAGGTGGAGGACCAGATCCGGGGCCGGCAGGGTCCGGAGCAGCCAGGGGAGAAGCCGGCCGCGGGGCAGGTCCTTTGCTCCGCGCAGTGCCAGCTGGCAGTGAAGGTGGCGGTCCATGACCACGGGACCCTCGAAGCAGTGTGCCCTGGCGTGCGACACCAGCACGTTGAATACCCGCATGGTGGTTTCCGCCGCATCGGCGAGGCGGTTGGGCAGCCGGACGCCGAGTCGGGCACCGATCAGCGACATCCGCCGCCGGCCTGCATAGTTGCTCAGCAAAAGTGCGTCTTCGCCATCCGCCCGGGCCGCGGCAGCCAGGGAACGGGCCGCCGTCGTCTTTCCCGAGCCGTCGATTCCGGTCAGGACAATGAGCATGTGACCTCCTTCCGTCCCCCTGTCCAACGGCCGGGGGCCGGGCAATGTTGCCGCTTTGAGGCGCACGTCACGTTGTTGGTTCTGCCCGCGGCGGTGTCACACCCCAAAACGTACGACGGCGGGCCCGCCGGATCTTGCAGCGATCCTGCCGGAATGTTGTGCCATTCTTGAGCGTCGCGGAGGACAGTATTGCGCAGGGGCCGTGCAGAAGCGCCGCGGCCCCGCAAGAAAACCCCGATACGAAGATCACCTTCGGATCACCCACGAAGACCACCGACTGGGACGGGCGGGCGCAATGGGGCACCGGCCCGTCCCCGGCAGTTTCTTCGCTGGGTGGTCCTACTGCGGCAAGGTCAGCCCTGGCGGGCCTTCATTCTGGGGTTCGACTTGTTGATGATGAACGTCCTGCCGCGGCGGCGGACCACCTGGGCTCCCGGAATCTTCTTCAGTGCGCGCAGCGAATTCCGTACTTTCATTAGTTACTCCTTATTGTGGGGTGTCCCGGACTGGACTGGGGTATGCCGGGAATCAGTGTTGCCGGGCAAGGTCAAAAGGATCGCTCAGGCTTCCGGTGCCGGCGGCCAGTTCCGCATCAGTTAGCTGGCAGGACGCCAAAAGCCGGCCGATCTCCTCTGCGTCCAGGTCGTCGCCTGTGGCCGCGAGCCAGGTCCCGCGGCCCCCGAAGCTGGAATGCCAGCCGGGGCTCGGGCCGAAGTGCTCTAAGGGTCCGGCCGAGGGCAGTGATGGCTCGCCGCCGGGCCATGGCCCGGTGTTCTCCAGCCAGATGCGCGGACCAATGCCATGAACCGCGATGCGGCAGTCCGGGGCCGTGGCGATCCAGAGCTGGCCGCGGAGCCAGCAGCATCCGGCGGCCATGGCGGCCAGCGCGTGGCGGAACCTTTCCGGGTGAAGCGGGCGCCGGATCCGCTGGATGACGGTGGTGAATGGCGCAGTGGACGGGTCTGCGGGGACACTCACGGTTCCGGGCAGGGTCCTGCCGACGGCCTGCGCATAGTCGTGCCGCCCAGCGCGGATGCCGGCGGCCTCCTCGGCGATGTCGGCGTGGGGTGCCAGTTCGCGGAGCAGCTGGAGCCCGCGGGCGCGCGCTTCGGGGGCAACGGGAACAAGGTCGGGATCGGCAGCAAGCACGGTATCGCAGAACGAAAGCTCGCCTATCAGGAACTCGCCGGGCGTCCGCTCGTCCACCGGGACGGGTGTGAAGCCCGACTCGAATAGTGTGTGGTGATCCCAGATGGGGTCCTCCACGCTGTCCGGGGCGCAGGCGAAAATGGCCGAACTGACGCCGCAATCCAGCCCGAGCGCCCCTCTTAAAGCGCTGATCGCCGTCCCCGCCTCGACGCCCGATGGCAGGCCCACAATAATGTGCTGCTCGCCCCGCGCCAGCAGTTGTTCGACGGCGGGCACCAGGTCGAGACGCACTGTGCAGCCCAGGCAGTTATGCTCCAGGACTGTCTCGTGCCGCTCGACAGCCCCGGCCGGGCCGAGGGTCCGGCGAATAACAGTTCCGTTCTCCAGAAGGTCGAGGACGATGACGGCGGCCGCGGGATAGATGGCAGCCAGCGCTTCGCAGGCTTGCTGACGGCAAAGGGCATCCAGGGAGCTGACGACGGTGAGGTTCATGCCTCCAGCATAATGAGAATGGTTCTCATCTGCAATGCTGCTCCGTTGGTTCCAGCGCCTTCCGGCACAGCGGGCCGGCCCCGGGCGGGCCGGAAGGACCTGGCGCCGGACTACAGGAGGACGCTGCCCCGGATCACCGTGCGGCTGGTGCCGCCCACCCAGATGCTGCCACCTTCGCTGGTGATGGTGAGCCGTCCGCCGCGGCCCAGGGCAGTGCCCTGGCTGACGGTGTAGTTGCCGTCCGCCACCCCCGAGCCGATCAGCCACTGGGCGAGGCCTGCGTTCAGGCTGCCCGTGACGGGGTCTTCGGAAATGTCCAGTCCCGGAACGAAGCCGCGCACTTCAAAGTCCGCCGGGCCGCCGTCCCCGTAGGCGCCGATGACGCCAACGTTCAGCTTTCCCATGGCGACGAAATCCGGTGTCAGATCGAGTACCTGGCGGGCCGAGGCCAGCCGGATTCCCAGCCAGCCCGGCCCGTTGTCCACCCAGTTGCTGTCCAGGACCTGCTCCGGACCGATGCCCAAGCTCGCGATGGCCCGCTCCAGCAGGTCGGGTTCCACGGGCCCGGAGCGGCGCAGCGGCGGGGCCTCGAAGAACTGTTCGCCGGCGGTCTGACTGATCTTAACGAGCCCCACCTCGCATTCCTGCACGAGTTCGCCGGAGCGACGCGGCTGGCCGCCGTTCTCCAGCCATGCATGCGCGGAGCCAAGGGTGGGGTGGCCGGCGAAGGGGAGCTCGGACGCGGGCGTGAAGATCCGCAGCCGGTAGTCCGCCTCCGGCCGTGTCGGTTTGAGCAGGAAGGTGGTTTCGGAGAGGTTGGTCCAGTTGGCGAAGCTCTGCATCTGCTCGGCGGTCAGGGCGTCAGCGTGATGAACGACGGCGACCGGGTTGCCGGGCTTTGGCCCCGGGGCAAAGACGTCGACTTGCGAAAAGGGGTATTCATTCATGCTGGTCATTATGCCTCCGCGGGTTCACGAGGCGTGGCGAGCCCGTCCATCACCTCGACGCCGGGCAGCTTGCGGAGTTCGGCCGGGTCGAGGACGATCTTGCTGGACCTGTTGCCGCCGCCCATCACCACCCGCGGCACGTCCATCACGGCCCGGTCCACGTACACGGGCAGCCCGACAATGCCGGGCACCGTGACGCCGCCCACCAGCATGCCGGTCAGCGCGGTGGTGGTCCCGGCGTCGGCGAAGGAGGCCCGCTTGACGCCTAGCAGGGCACGGACGGAGCGGTTCACGTCCAGCCGGGTGGTACCCAGGACCACGCACACCGCATACCGGGCCGGTTCCACCTTCTTGGAGGCGACCAGGATGGTGTTGGCCGCCTGCTCCAGGCTGAAGCCGTAGTGCTCGCAGAACTCCGCCGTGTCCGCCAGTTCGGGCGAACATTCCAGGACCTCGTGGGCCACGCCGTGGGCGGCCAGGGCCTGGGCCACGGCGGGCAGGAGGAGCGTGTCACTCACAGGAGTTCTCCTTTAAGGGCGCCATCTCTAAGGGCACCGTCCGCGCCGGAAGCTGCCGGCACGGGATAGGCGGGTGCGCCGCGGCGCAGCAGGAAGAACCGGTTGGACGCGGGAAGCCACATGAGCGTAGCCCCGGCCAGCGTCAGGACCAGGCCGGCAAGGATCAACGCCGTGAGATCTACGGGTGCGCCGAGCGCCGACAGGGCTGCGGCGACACTGAGAAGAATGCGGGCCCAGCGGGCGCCGTGCAGCAAGTGCTGGGCTGCCAGGACCTGCAGCGCGGTCAGCGGGACGGCGAAGGCCACGAGATAGGGCACGGCCCAGTCCGGGATCGACTGGCCAAAGTCGACGCCCGCCACCTCCAAAATGACAGGCATCATGCCGGCCACCACGGCGCTGGCCACCCAGCACGCTGCCGAGAACCGGACAACGGGCGGTATGTTTCCGGGCTCGCCAAAGCCCAACTGCTGATCGCTCAATGAAGTCCCCATTCTTCAATTTGCGGTGCCTAATTTACGGTGTTTCCGGATTCCCGGCGATGGCCCCAGCCTACAGGCTGTCCCAAGCCGCCGGACGTACACTGGCCTTCCCACCACTTCGAGGACCTGCTGCAAGGGTGCATCTGGATGCTTTGGAAGCTTCTTGTCCGGTACCTGCAGCCGCAACGGCGGCTGCTGATCGCCGTCGTCGTTTTTCAGCTGGCGCAGTCTGTTGCCTCCCTGTATCTCCCCACCCTGAACGCGGACATCATCGACCTGGGCGTGGCCACGGGGGACACCGGCTACATCCTGCGGGTCGGCAGCCTCATGCTGTTCATCACCCTGCTGCAGATCGCGTGCGCCGTGACGGCCGTGTACTTCGGCGCCAAGGCGGCGATGGGGATGGGCCGGGACCTGCGCGGGGCGATCTTCACCCGGGTGGGCGGCTTCTCCGAGCAGGAGGTCACCCGGTTCGGCCCTGCCAGCCTCATCACGCGGTCCACGAACGACGTCCAGCAGGTGCAGCAGCTGGTGCTGATGTCCGCCACGCTGATGGTGGCCGCGCCCATGCTCAGCATCGGCGGCGTGGTGATGGCCGTGCGGCAGGATGCCCAGCTGTCGTGGCTGATCGCTGTGAGCGTGCCGGCGCTGCTGCTCGGCGTCGGGCTGATCGTGAGCCGGATGGTGCCGCTGTTCCGCCTGATGCAGCTGCGGATCGACGCCGTCAACAGGGTGCTCCGCGAGCAGCTCGCCGGCATCCGGGTGGTGCGGGCGTTTGTGCGCGAAGACCTGGAAACCGGCCGGTTTGCGGGCGCCAACGCGGACGTCACGGACACGGCGCTGCGGGCGGGGCGGCTGATGGCGCTCGCGTTTCCCGTGGTGATGCTGGTCCTGAACGTGTCCAGCGTGGCGGTGATCTGGTTCGGGTCCTTCCGGATCGAGGACGGCTCCATGCAGGTGGGCACGCTGGTGGCGTTCCTCAGCTACCTGCTGCAGATCCTGATGTCCGTCATGATGGCCACCTTCATGGCCGTGATGATCCCCCGCGCGGCCGTCTCGGCGGACCGGATCGGCGAGGTGCTGGAGACGGAGTCGTCCGTCCGGCCGCCGGCGCACCCGGTGCATTTCACCGACGATGCTTCCCGCAGCACCGCCCGCGGCGAGCTGGAAATGCGCGACGTCGGCTTCGCCTACCCGGGTGCCGAACGGCCGGTCCTCAGCGGCGTCAGCTTCACCGCCGCCGCGGGCAGGACGACGGCGGTGATCGGCAGCACGGGCTCGGGGAAGACCACCCTGGTGAACCTGATGCCGCGGCTCTTCGATGCCACGTCCGGGGCTGTGCTGATGGGCGGCGTGGACGTGCGGGAGCTGCACCCGGACCTGCTGTGGGGGCACATCGGCCTGGTGCCGCAGCGGCCGTACCTGTTCTCCGGGACCGTGCGGAGCAACCTGCTGTACGGCAAGCCGGACGCCACCGAGGAGGAGCTGTGGCACGCGCTGGCCACCGCGCAGGCCGAGGACTTCGTGCGGGAAATGGAGGGCGGGCTGGACGCGCCCGTCTCGCAGGGCGGCACAAACGTCTCCGGCGGGCAGCGGCAGCGGCTGGCGATCGCCCGGGCCCTGGTGAAGCGGCCCGAGCTGTACATCTTTGACGACTCGTTTTCCTCGCTGGACACCGCCACCGACGCCCGGCTCCGGCAGGCGCTGCGGCGGGACACCGCGGGGGCCACGCTGGTGATCATCGCCCAGCGCGTCTCCAGCATCGTGGACGCGGACCAGATTCTGGTGCTCGACGGCGGCAGGATCGTCGGGCGCGGAACGCACCGCGAGCTGCTGGAGACGTCGGAGACCTACCGCGAGATCGTGTCCTCCCAGCTGGCGGCGGAGGAGGCGGCATGAGCACAGCCCGCGGCACCCGGCCTCCTGCCGGAACCCGGCAGGCCGACGTCGTACGCATTCCCCGGCCGACGGGCGGGCCGGGACGCGGCGGACCGTTCGCCGGGATGAATGTCCCGGCAGAGAAGGCGCTGAACTTCGGGACGTCAGCCCGGCGGCTGCTGGGGGAGCTTCGCCCCGAGCGGGCCTGGCTGGCGCTGGTACTGGCGCTCGCCGTCGTAAGCGTTGCGTTTTCGGTGACCGGGCCGCGGCTGCTGGGCGAGGGCACCAACCTGATCTTCGCCGGCGTCGTGTCCAAAAACCTGCCGGCCGGGGCGAGCAAGGAGCAGGTGATCGCCGGGCTGCGGGCGTCCGGGCGGGATTCGCAGGCGGACATGCTGGGAGCGATGACGCTGACGCCGGGGGCGGGGATTGACTTTGCGGCGCTCGCGAACGTGCTGCTGTGGGCACTGGCGCTGTATGTGCTGGCGTCGGCGTTCGGCTGGATCCAGGCCTACGTGCTCAACGGCGTGGTGCAGCGGACCGTGTACCGGCTGCGTGAGCGGATCGAGGCGAAGATCCACCGGCTGCCGCTGCGCTACTTCGACTCCATCCAGCGCGGCGAGCTGCTCAGCCGGGTGACGAACGACGTGGACAACATTTCGCAGAGCCTGCAGCAGTCGATCAGCCAGGCCGTCACGTCACTGCTCACGGTGCTGGGCGTGCTGGTGATGATGTTCCTGCTCTCGCCGGTGCTGGCGCTGATTGCCCTGGTGACGGTGCCGCTGACACTGGTGACGACGGCGCTGATCGCCAAGCGCTCGCAGAAGCTGTTCGTGGCGCAGTGGAAGCACACGGGGGAGCTGAACGGGCAGATCGAGGAGACCTACACGGGGCACGCGCTGGTGAAGGTGTTCGGCCGGCAAAGGGAGGTGGAGGAGCGGTTCCGGGAGAAGAATGCGGAGCTGTTCGAGGCGAGCTTCGGGGCGCAGTTCATTTCCGGCCTGATCATGCCGGCGCTGACGTTCATCGGGAACCTGGTGTACGTGGGGATCGCCGTGGTGGGCGGACTGCAGGTGGCCTCCGGGGCGATGCAGTTGGGCGACGTGCAGGCGTTCATCCAGTACTCGCGGCAGTTCACCCAGCCGCTGGCGCAGCTGGGTTCGATGGCCAACCTGCTGCAGTCCGGGGTGGCGTCCGCCGAGCGGGTGTTCGAGCTGCTGGACACGGAGGAGCAGTCCGCTGATCCGGATTCCGGCCGTGTGGCGTCCGGCAGTTCGTTCGACGGCGGGCGGGGCCGGCTGGTGTTCGAGAACGTCTCGTTCTCCTACTCGCCGGACAAGCCGCTGATCTCTTCCCTGTCTTTGGTCGCCGAGCCCGGGCAGACGGTGGCAATTGTGGGGCCCACCGGGGCCGGCAAGACCACCCTGGTGAACCTGATGATGCGGTTCTACGAGCTGGATGCGGGCCGGATAACGCTCGACGGCGTGGACGTCACCGCTGTTCCCCGGCGCGAGCTGCGCTCGCGGATGGGCATGGTGCTGCAGGATACGTGGTTGTTCGGTGGCACCATCCGGGACAACATCGCCTACGGCCGGCCCTCGGCTTCCGAGGAGGAGATTCTGGAGGCGGCGCGGGCGACCTACGTGGACCGGTTCGTGCGTGCCCTGCCGGAGGGGTACGACACGGTGCTCGAGGACGAGGGCTCCAATGTCTCGGCCGGCGAGAAGCAGCTGCTGACGATTGCCCGGGCGTTCCTCTCCCGGCCGTCGGTTCTGATCCTGGACGAGGCCACGAGCTCGGTGGACACCCGCACCGAGCTGCTGGTGCAGAAGGCGATGAGCGCGCTGCGGTCGGACCGGACAAGTTTCGTGATCGCGCACCGCCTCTCCACGATCCGCGACGCCGACCTCATCCTGGTGATGGAGGCCGGGCAGATCGTGGAGCAGGGGACTCATGCTTCGCTTTTGGCTGCGGGCGGGGCCTACGCACGCCTGTACGAGGCGCAGTTCGCGGCGCCGGCGGCGGAGGTATAAGGCTCTGTGCGAGCGGCCACTTGGGTCCCGGCGTCAGCGTCGCCGGCGCTGTTCCTGGTGCGCCTGTGCTACGAAGTGCTCAACCCGGCGGTCCGGAACGAGCCAGATCAGGGCCACCACGGTGTAGACCGCAACTCCGAGCAAGGGATGCAGCGCGCTCAGCGCAAGGCCCGCCAAATAGATCAGCGGGGACGTCTTGCCCTTCCAGTCCCTGCCGACGGCCCGGGCGAGGGCACCGTCCCTGCCCTGCTGGCGGATCAGGGTCTGCTGCAGGATGTAGTAGGCGATGGCCGCGCAGAGGAGGTTGATCCCGTACACCAGAACCGGGACCAGCAGGAACCCGGATTCGTCCATCCACCGGGTGCTGAACGGGAAGAGCGAGAGCCAGAACAACAGGTGCAGGTTCGCCCAGAGGATCCCGCCGTTGACCCTGTCGGCCAGGTGGATCATGTGGTGGTGGTTGTTCCAGTAGATGCCTACGTACACGAAACTGAGCAGGTAGCTGAGGAAGGTGGGCAGCACCTCGGCCAGCCCCTGCCAGCTCGGTTCGTGCGGCACACGCAGTTCCAGCACCATGATGGTGATGACGATGGCCAGCACGCCGTCGCTGAATGCCTCGAGCCGGTTCTTGTTCACAGCGGTCCCTCCTCAGCGCATCATCCCAAGCTCCTGCCCGGCGGCCAATACCCGTTAGGGAGAAAGTCTGGGCTCGGTGAGGAAGCGGACGACGGCGGGACCTTCCCGCCGTCGACCGCTTTCCGTTCGCTGATCGTTTGCCGTTCAAGCGCCCCCAGCGGGGACCGCTGGCCGGGTCAGGCGGAAACCTGGGTGCTGGACCCGCGGCCCGTTACCGTTCCCAGACCCTTGGCATCCGTGCCCGCTTCGCTGCTCATCAGCAGCGCCCGGCGCGCGGAAGCGACGTGATGCCGCATGGCTGCGCCCGCGGCTTCCGGGTTGCGGGTCTGGAGCGCGTACAGGATGGCCCGGTGCTCATTGAGCGCGTCCCGCCGCGGATCCTTGCGGGTCAGGCTCCTGTACTGCCGCATGACGAGCGCATACAGCAGCTGGTCCGTGAAGCCCGACAGCGTGGGCTGGCGGGCGGCGTCGCGGACCAGCTTGTGGAACTGACGGTTCAGCCTGGAGTACTCAGCTTCCTGGCGGTCGTACTCCGCGCTGGCCATCTGCTCGCAGATCGCCCCGAGCTCATCGAGCTCCACGTCGGTGGCCCGCTCGGCGGCTTTGGCTGCCAAGGCCGATTCCAGGATCTCGCGGGCCTCGAGAATTTCCACCGCTTCTTCCACGGTGAAGATCCTTGTCCGCACGCCGCGGTGGGGTTCGCTGGTGAGGTAGCCCTCCGACACGAGCCGGGCGGTGACAGAGCGCACGGTTCCACGCGAGACGTCCAACAGGCTGGTCAGCTCCGCGTCGGTCAGGCGTACGTTCGGTTTGAAATGACCCGAAATGATGAGGTTCCGCAGATCGTCGTAGGCCTGGTTGGACCGGGTGGAGGCCAGATCAGCGGTGACCGGTGTTAGCTCGCTCATGTGCTGTGACCCTTCCGTGCTACACATGGCGAATTTATCAGGTCGTGGCCAGCGCGGGGTAAAGACGCCTGGTGGTGCTACTGAAAATGCCGGAGCGGTTCTCCGCGGACACCAGGCTCAAGACCCGTTCCGCCAGGGCGCGCAACTCATCCAGAGGCTGTTCGGCTGCCGGGCAGTTCGAGCCCCAGCCGATCCGGTCCGCGCCGAATGCCTCGATCACGGGGTCCAGGAAGTCCCGCGCCCTGTCCCCGATATCGTCAAGGCCCTCCAGTGTGCGGTGCGTCAATTTCAGGTGAAGCCCGGAATGACCGGCCAGTGCTGTGAGGTCGTTGGCGGCTTTCGTGGGCGAGGTGCGCACGTCCGGATACCCACAGTGGTCCAGGAGAATCGTGGCGTTGGGGTGGCGCGAGAGCAGGTCTTTGAGGACCGGTGCGGTGTCGTCACCGAGCCGGAGCTGCAGGCAGACCGGGACCTGTTCCTGGCCCGCAGCCGCCCAGAATTCGTCCGTCGCTTCGTCCGCGAACCACATGCCCTGCTCGGAAACCGTGCTGCCGGTGGTAAACAGCCGGACCCCGGCCAAACCGCGTTCGACGCCGGCCCGCAGCCGCCCGCCGGCGTCGGCCGCCAGCGGGTCGAATGTTCCGACGGCAACGAATCTGTCTGGCCAGCGGGCTGCCGAGTCGAGAACGTAGCTGTTGTCATAGCCGTAGGCGGTGGTGGCCTGCACGAGGACGGCCTGGGCGATGCCGGTCTGGTCCATGCGTTCGAGGAGCTGTTCCGCCGTGACGGGGCGTTCACTGGCCCAGACGGACTGGTGGCCGCCCAGCGGTGCCCGGGGGTAGGTGTCCGTGTCGGACGCGAGGATGTGGCAATGGCTGTCGACGATGTCCATGTGTCTCCTTCTTGGGTCGTGGTTGTTCAGCAGTCTGCGTAAGTGCCGGGTGCGAAGATCGGGTCGCCCGGGTTTCCCTCCGTGAGGCCCTGGTCCCGGCTGAAGCGCTGCAGCGCTTCGATGCTTGCCTTGTTGCTTTCGAGTCCGTACGGAATCGGGTCCGCGCCGATCATGCGTCCCTGCTTGGCCAGGCGCGGCAGCGCGGCCCAGGCGTGGTCCTCGTCCAGGTGCAGTTGCTTGCTCTGCGCGAAGGCGGCGTAGAGCTTAGACGGCAGGCTGGGATCCTTTTCTACCAGTTCATTGCGGACAACAATCACCGAGTGCAGCGGGTAGATGCCCGTGCGAAGGTATGAATCCCGCTCAATGATGTCGCTGTCCGGGAACAGGGGATAGGTCTCACCGTTCTGGGTGACGGGGGTAGCCGATTCCCAGCCGGCGGTGGGTGCACCCGCCCGTCCCGTGCCCGCGTTGCCGGTGAAGGCGGCGTCCACCTCGCCGGCAAGGAGCAGCGAACCCAGTGACCGCCCGTCTGTGACCCGTTCCGCATTGGAGGGCACCTTGCCCTCAACGTGGTCATCGTCGTCGATGACCCACGTGATCGATTTCAGATCCACCCCGTAGTCCTCGTCTAGAATGCCGCGGCCCCACACGCCGGTGCTCACCGAGTATGCCCGGACGCCAACGCGGCGGCCCTCAAGATCGGTTGGCACCACGACGCCGGATCCCGGCGCGCACTGAAGGTCACCGTGGTGGAACCGCCGGTTGAGGAAGACCGGTATCGCGGTGATCGGCACCCCGGCTTCGCGAGCCATCAGGTACGAGACCGGGGCCAGCTCGCATACGTCGAACTCCAGGTCGCGGATCATCCTGCGATAGGCCGCGATGATCGGCTTGACCTCGATTGGCTTGACCACGTAGCCCTCGACGGCCGCGGGGCCGTCGAGAACGGCCGCTGAATGAGGATAGTCGCCCAAGGCGACGGTTAGATGTTCCACCAAGACCTCCATTGATTGTTGGACAATACGATCACTGTAGCACGCGCGGCACCGAGCGCCAGAGCCCTCGTGAAATCACTGATTTGTTCTAAAAACTCCAGTGATCAAGCGGATGGCGTCTGTTCTGGGCAATAAATTGTGGCCCCCTTCACAACTTCGCCAACATAGTGCTACCGTCAATGTTGTTATACAAAACGAGTCACGGTCGCTTCTCAAGCCCACATTCCGCCACTGACGGCAGGCCTGGCCTCTGACAAGGACCGTCTACTGAACCGGAGCCCTTCTTGATCACCATCACCCAGCGCGTATCAGTTCCCCATCCGCCGGACGTTGTCTGGAGCGTCCTCTCCGATCCCCACAAAGTGGTGGGCTGCATCGACGGCTCCCGCTTGGGCGAATTCCACGACGACGGCAGCTTTGATGCCCTGATGGCCGTCCGCTTCGCAGCCATCAAGGTCTCGTTCAAGGCCCGGGCAAACCTGGTCCTTGACGAGGACGCCCGGACCGGGCGGCTTGAGGCGAAAGGCAGCGACAGCCGGGGTTCAACCCGCGTCCAGGGCCACGCCGACTACAGCGTCCAGTCTGCTGCAGATGGATCTGTCGTCATCCTTGACGGCCAGATCGACATCGGGGGAGCACTTGCCTCGCTGATTACGACCGGCGCCTCGATCGTCGTCGACCGAATGACCAAATCGTTCAGCGAGAGCCTCATCAGCACATGCGCGCGGCTCGATCCGAACACCGCAGGCCTCCAGGAGGCCGGCACTGAGCGCAAACCGCGTCTTGGGAACTTGTTCCGGGGTGCCGGTGCGCGGGTGGGAAGCTCCACGGAAGGAAGTGGAAACTGATGAGACTCAACCGCATCATCGACAAGTTTGAAAAGGGCGAACGGGTCTTCGCCACCTTCGCCTCGCCCGACCCCGCCGGAGCGGTCGCAGTCCGCGACGCCGGCTACGATGCGCTGCTGTTTGAGGCAGAGCACAAGCCGTGGGACGTTCCTCAGCTCAAGGACGCCATGCAGTACCTGCTTGACCGCCGGCAGGTGTTCGACGCCGACAGCCTGGCGCCGAGGACCACCCCCTTGGTCAGGGTTCCGCCCAATGGCGGGGAACGGTCACAATGGCACGCCAAGCAGGCCCTTGATCTGGGGGCTTACGGCATCGTGTGGCCTCACGTGGACACCGTGGGCGATGCGCGCAACGCCGTGGCTGCATGCCGGTACCCCAGCATCAACCAGGACGAGAGCCGTGAACCCTTTGGCCTGCGCGGTGACAGCCCCGCCTGGGCCGCGCGTTACTGGGGCGTGCCGGTGGGTGAATACTACGAACTCGCGGACGTCTGGCCGCTCGCGCCGCAGGGGGAGATCCTGGTGGGGCTCATGATCGAAAGCGTCCGGGCAGTCGAAAACCTCGACGCAATCCTTGAACAGGTCCCCGGCGTAGGTCTGATCCTCGTCGGGGAAGGCGACCTGAGCCAGGAGCTGGGCGTGCCGCGCCAGTTTGAGCACCCGACCGTGCAGGCCCACCGTGACCGGATCGTCGAGGTCTGCAAGGCCCGGGGAGTCCCCGTCGGCCACCCGCACGTCACCGAAAAGAATGTCGACGAGGTCCTGGAAAAGGGATACGAGTTCCTGATGACCGCCCCGGTGGTGACCTACCCCGGTCTGGTCCGCGGCCGAAACCTCGCCGACGCGGCTGCAGCCGGCACCGCCCGATAACCAGGAGAGCAGAACAAGACCATGTACATCGACATACACGCGCATTTCACCACCGTTCCCGACGCCCTCAAGACCTGGCGTGACCGCCAGATCGCCGAGATCGAGCAGCACGGCCGCCACCTCCCAGCCGACGGCGTCGAAATCTCCGACGACGAGATCGCCGCGGCGCTCACGGAAGGTCAGCTCGCGCTCCAGGCCCAGCACGGCATCGACCTGGCACTGCTGTCACCCATCGCCGGCAAGATGGCGCACCACTACGGCGACCAGGAGACCAGCCTCACCTGGAGCCGGCTGGCCAACGACACCGTGTACCGCGCCTCGGTGCTCTTTCCGGACAGCTTCGCCAACGTGTGCCAGCTCCCCCAGTCACCCGGCGGCGACATCCAGGCCTCCGTCGAGGAACTGCGCCGCTGCGTCGAGGAGCTCGGCTTCGTCGGCGCCAACCTCAACCCGGATCCCTCCGACGGCTACTGGCAGGCCCCCGCGATCACGGACAAGTACTACTACCCGCTCTATGAGGCGATGGTGGAGCTTGGCGTGCCGGCCATGGTGCATTCCTCGATGTCGGCCAACCCTGCCGTGCACGGAACCTGTGCTCACTATCTCAACGGCGACACCACGGCGTTCATGCAGCTGGTCCAGTCCGACCTGTTCCGGGATTTCCCCGATTTGAAGCTGATCCTGCCGCACGGAGGCGGCGCGGCCCCCTACCACTGGGGCCGTTACCAGGGGGTCATGCACGATCAGGGCCGCGGCGACCTGGCCGACATCATCGGGGACAACCTCTACTTCGACACCTGCGTTTACGGCTCGCGCGGGCTTCAGCTCCTGATCGACACCGTCCCGACCAAGAACATCCTGTTCGCCTCCGAGATGATCGGGGCCGTCCGCGGCGTCGACCCCGAAACCGGCCACCGCTACGACGACACCCGCTTCCTGCTCGACTCGTTGGACTTCGCGGATCAGGCCCAGCTGGAGTCCATCGCTGCGGGCAACGCCCTGGGAGTATTCCCGCGGCTGCGCCAGCGGCTCGAGGAACGAGGACAAATTCCACCCGCAACCGGCACTCCGGTTGGCGCCACTACGGCCGCACACTGACGAGGAGCAACCATGACAAAGGTCTATGAAGCACTGGCGGACGCATTTATCGCCGAAGGAACCACGCACATCTTTGGCATGACCGGCGACGCCAACATGCACTGGATGTACGCCATGGCCGAGCGCGGGGCGACGCTGTTCGAGGCCCGCCACGAGGGCTCCGGGCTGGCCATGGCCGACGGCTGGGCGCGAGGGGCGCAGAAACCGGGAGTGGCATCGACCACGAGTGGGCCCGGCGTCACCCAGCTCGCCACCAGCCTTGTGTGCGCCAGCCGCGCCAGGACGCCCCTGGTGATCTTCAGCGGCGAAGTCGCGCTGGGAGACCTGGGGGCTACGCAGTATCTCGACCAGGCAAAATTCGCCGAAGGCGTTGAGTGCGGATTCGTCCAGGTCTCGTCCCCGACGCGCGCCCAGGAAGCTGTCCAGCGGGCCTTCTGGCTGGCCCGGACCACATCCCGGCCGGTGATGGTCAGCGCGCCCACCAATGTTCAGCAGGCAGAATTCGACGGCGCACCCGTCTACATTCCCTCGACCGCGCTGATCGACAACGCCCTGGCACAGCCTGCACCCGAGCGCATCGACGAGGCCGTCAGGATCCTGGCCGAAAGCGAAAGGGTGGTGGTTCTTGTGGGCAAGGGCGCACGCGCCGCCGACGTCGGGGACCTGGTCCTTGCGCTGCAAAACAAGACCAACGCCCTGATCGCCACGACGCTCCAGACGAAAAACTGGCTGCGCGACCGCACGGACTATTTCGCGGGCATCTCCGGCCTGTACGGCACGGCCACGGCCCACGAACTCCTGCAGGAAGCCGACTGCCTCATCGCTGTCGGGGCCAGCCTGAACCACTTCACCACCGAGCACGGCTACCTGTACCCGACGGCCAGGATCATCCACCTCGACCACGCCGAGCAGGTGGTCACCGGAACCGGCCAGCCCGTGGACTGTTATGTCCGGGGCGACGCCCGCCCGTCCCTGGAAGCGATCGTGAAGGCACTGCCGGACACCCCGGAACACGGCGGCGGCTACCACACGCCGAACATCGCCGCAGCCCTCCGCACGGCCGACGCCCTCAAGGAAGACTTCCACCACGAAGACGGCCGCCTGGATCCCCGCGAGGTGATCCTTGCACTCGACCGCCTGGCACCCGCGGAGCTGCCGCTCGTGATGGGCAGCGGCCATCAGACCGACTTCGGCACCATGCTCTTTACGCGTCCGCGCGAAATCGTCTCGAACTACGGCCTCTTCGGAGCGATCGGCCAGGCTCCGCTGCTCACGATGGGATGGAGCGTCGGCCGCGGGGAGAAGCCCACGTTCGTGGTTGAAGGCGACGCCAGCTTCATCATGCACCTCGCGGAGTTCGACACCGCCTGCCGATACAAGTGGCCCGTCCTGGTTGTTGTCATGAACGACGAGGCGCTCGGAGCGGAATTCCACAAGTCGGGGGCACACGGACTGAACCCTGAACTTACCGCCATCCCGTGCCCGGACCTCGGCGCCGCTGCGGTGGCCCTTGGAGGACGCGGATCACAGGTGCGCACCATCGCCGAGCTCGAGGCCGCCGTGCAGGAGTTCATCGCAAACCCGGCGCCCACCGTCATCGATGTCCGCATCACCCGCGAAGTCATCAGCATCCCTTACCGGCGTCTGTGGCACGCGGAGGAAGTATGAGAAAGGAAAACACGTCAATGACGACCGCAGAAATTAAGTTTTTGATCAACGACGAGGAGCTCGCCGGAGCGGCGCTCACCGCCCTGGAGTCGCACGCATCGGTGGGAGGTGTGACAGCATCACCCCTGCGCCCGGTCCACAACGGATTCAAGTCGTTTGTCGGAGGGCAAAGCTTTGAGGTCAGCGAAATCGCGATCGTGACAATGCTCCAGGCGGTGGCGCACGACCGGCCGGTGCTGTTCCTCCCGCTCACCGCCCTGGGCCGGCACCAGCACCAGACCCTGATCAGCACCCAGCAGCTCTCCGTTGATGACCTGCCCGGCCGCACCGTCGGCGTGCGGGCCTGGAGCCAGACCACAGGCATGTGGGTGCGCGGCTTCCTCGCGCACCAGTACAACGTGGACCTGCGGTCGGTGCGCTGGCGTACCTATGAAGGCGGGCACATCGCGGAGCAGGCTGAACCCTCATGGGTCGAACGCGCCGACGACGGAGCCAGCCTCGCGAAGGACCTGCTGGAAGGGCGCGTCGACTTCGCCGTGATGGGCAACGACCGTCCCGACGATCCAAGTGTGCGCAGCGTCATCCCCGACGCCGCGACCGCGTCCAAGGAATGGGCCGAGAAGGTGGGCTACGTTCCGGTCAATCACATTTTCGCCGTGCGCGAAAGCGCTGCCCGGGAACTGGGCGGCGCCGTTTGCGGCCTGTACGACGCTGTCGCCGAGCGGCTGGAGGCCCGAAAGGGATCGGCCGCAGGTGTTCCCCTGGAACCCTACGGCTTCGCTGCCCTCCGCCCTGCGGTCACCGCCGCGGCCCAGTACGCGTGGGAGCAGGAACTGCTGCCCCGCCCCGTGGACTACGACGAGCTGGTGGCACGCACGTGCGCGGCCTTGGGTGTTCCGGCCTCCCGACTGGGTGGCTAGGATGTTCAGATTGTTGTACGAAATGACCGCAACCCCCTTGAATGTGGCGGGCATCACTGCTACTTTTAGGGCGGATTGTATAACAAAACGTCATTTGGCAAAGGAGCTTCGATGACCATCCCATGGACCGTGGCGCTGCGCGACTACGAGCACACGCGCCCCCTCAAGGACGGCACGGTCGTCGCTGAGGGAGTCGACCTGGAATTTGTCGAGGTCGAGCCGATCCACCGGGCGTTCGCTCCGATGGTGCGTGAGGGCGGCTACGACGTCTGCGAGCTGGCAATCGCCACGCTGTTCCAGGCAATCGAAGCAGACCGTCCCGTTGTCGCCCTGCCGGTGGTCCTGCATGGCAACTTCCACCACCGGTCGATCTCCATCTGGAATGGCGAGGGCCGGCTCAGCCCTGAGGATCTCGCCGGCCGGCGGCTCGGGGTACGCGCCCACAGCCAGACGACGGGCCTGTGGGTGCGCGGGATGCTCGCCGACACGTACGGACTGCGTTCCCAGGACGTCACCTGGGTGACCACGGAAGGTCCGCACGTGGCCTCCGCCGACGAGCCCGTCAACGTGGAACGCACAGACCGGAAGCTCGTGGACCTGCTCACGGCAGGTGAGTTATCCGCCGTCGTCATGGGCGCACGATCGGCCGACCACGTACCGGGCCTGGAGCCGCTGCTGCCGGACTGGAAAGCACGCCAGGACCAGTACCACCAGGAACACGGCTGGGTGCCGATCAACCACCTGGCCGTTGTTCGACGCGAACTGGCCGAGGCCCACCCCGACGGCGTTCGCGCTGTCTACCGGGCGTTGCAGCAGAGCATCGACGCTGCCCGGCCTGAGGTTCCCACCGGGACCACCCGGGAGATGGTCATCCAGTACGGCGTCACCGACAGCCTGCTGGCAACCCTTGAGACCGCCATCCGCTACGCCCGGGAACAAGAGATCATCCGGACAGACCTGTCCGCCGAGAAAATATTCGCCGACTTCGAGAAATACGTGGGGGAGCCGTGACCGGGAAGCGCCCGGCTCCTTGCCCCCACACCCTGTACCCGCGTCCCGAGGAGGACTGATGCAATACTTCGATACCCACACACACGCCATCTCGGCCGACACCGGGACCTACCCGGCAAAGCCGCTCGGCGGAACCCGCTCGGAATGGTCCCAGGTCCGGCCCGTCGACGTCGACGGACTGATCCGCAGCCTGGATGATGCAGGCGTGGAGCGGGCAGCCCTGGTGCACGCCTCGACGGTGTACGGCTTTGACAACCGCTATGCGGCCGCCGCCCTGGCCCGGTACCCCGACCGCCTCGTCGGGGTCGGCGCGGTCGACTTCCTCGCCGACTCTGCCGTGACGGACCTGCAGGAGCTGATCGAGGAGCAGGGTTTCAGCGGCGTCCGGATCAGGGTCTCCGACGGAACCACCAAGGTCCCGACGCCGGGCTCCGGTGTCTCCGACGAGCGGATGGACGCGGTCTGGGACTATGTGGCAGCCAACGACGTCCCGGTGTGCATCCAGATGCACTCAAAAGACGCGCCGAAGCTTGTCCAGGTTCTTGAGGCCCGCCCAACGATGACGGTGCTGCTTGACCATGCCGGCCGCCCCAACGCCGCCGGCGGCCCGCCCTACGCGCATCTCGATGAACTGGGGCAGCTCGTCCGCTTCGCCGGGGTGCACCTCAAGATCACGCCTCCGGCCATCAAGCGCCTGACGGACGAACCGGACGCCAACGTCACCGAGGTGCTCGGCCGGCTCGTAGAAACGTTCGGCGCGGAACGGCTCATGTGGGGATCGAACTTCCCCGCCTCCGCAGGAACCCTCGCGCAGTTGCGTGGCTCCATTGAGGCGCACCTGCCCGATCTCGACGAGGCACAGCGAGCTGCGGTCCTTGGCGGCAACGCATCCCGAATCTACAGCGCGGCAGTGGTTGCCCGTTAGCCGTCGACGCCGTCAAAGCCGCCGGCGCAGACTAATACCAGGAGGACTCTCATGAACAACACGACAAACAGCAGCGCACGGGCCTCATTCGGCCGGAGCCGGCTGAGTCTCAGGCTGCTGGCCGTGCTCGCGGCCGTCACCGTCACCGCTTCAGCGTGCGGGGGAACCGGCGACGCAGCCGCCAAGCTCCCCGCCTCGATGCCTGATCTGGTCAAGCAGGCCGAAAGCGAAGGCCAGGTCGCATGGTCGGCACCCAAACCGCTGGAGCAGATGCAGCCCGCCATTGACCTCTTCGAGAAGAAATACCCCGGGATCAAGGTGAAATACACCAACACCAAGGCCCCGGACCAGGTCAGCCAACTCAAGATGGAGCAGGCAGCCCGAAAAGTCTCCGTGGACGTCGCCGCTGCGGGTGAACTGACCGTACCGCCCTCCCTGGAACTCGCCGACAGCGTGGACTGGGCTACCTACGGCATTAAGAAGGAGCACATCTTCTTCGAGGACAAAGCCGTCTACATCTGGGCTGCCCCGAAGGTCTGGGCCTACAACAAGACGATGGTGACCACCGCGGATGTCCCCACCACCTGGGATGACCTCCTCAAGCCGCGCTGGAAAGACGCACAGATCGGTGCAGAGTCGCGGGCTTCCTTCATGACCGTCTGGAACCTTGATCCTGCCCTCGGCGAGGCCAAAGCACTGACCTGGGCACAGCAGTTTGCCGCCCAGAAGCCGCACTTCACGCCGAACACCACCCAGTCCGAGGGGCTGATCGAAAGCGGGCAGGTTGACATCGGCACCAGCCTCATCAACCTCGTCCTGCAGGCCCAGAAATCCGGGGCACCGGTTGAACTGGCGCCGTTGTCGCCGACCAACACGAATGAGACCTTCATTTACATGCCAAAGGGTGCGCCCCACCCGGCGGCGGCAGTGCTGCTGACCTCGTTCCTGTCCTCAGATGAGGCGCAGGCAGCACTGGCAACAACCTATAACTCACGGATCCCCCAGGAAACCGACTGTTCGAACCCCGGCCAGAGCCCCGTCGTGAAAGCACTGTGCACGGCTAAGATCACGTGGCACTCAACGGGAACGATCGACCACTACAACGCCCTGGCCGAATTCTTCCCCAAGGCTCAAAAGGCCCTGGGAACGGACCTTGGGTAGGCGATCCACATGACAGTCAACGCAACAGAGGCGCCAGCAATCGGCGAAGCGCCGCCGCCGCCGGAGCAGCCGGCACGGGTCAGCCGAACCCGCCACGGACTGGGCAGCAAAGCTCTAAACGTAGCGATGATCCTGCTCGTGGGCTACCTGATTGTTGTCCCGCTGGTAGTCCTCTTCTACAGCAGTTTCAAGGCATCAACGACCAAACTGCCCTTCGACGTCAAGGGATTCTCCTTTGACAACTATGTGCACGTATTCCAGTCGAGCCGGCTCGGCGAGGTCACCCTCAATACGGCAATCTACGTCGTCGGTTCCGTGCTGGTTGCCTTAGTGCTGAGCGTCGCCCTCGCCTATCTCTTCGAGCGGACCGATATCCCCGGCCGGAGGATCCTGGCGCCAATGGCGCTGGCTCCCATGGCTGTGCCCGTGGTGGTCATGGCAATCGCCTGGGCCCTCGTCGCAAACCCGGCCAACGGGCCACTTGCCATCATCATCCGGCAGACGCTGGGACTTTCGATCGACATCTACTCACTGCCCGGCATGATCGTCGTGATGGGCATCTTCGGGGTGCCGAGCATGTACCTGATGATCGCACCGGCGTTCGCCAGGCTGAACCCTGAGCTCGAGGAGGCGGCCGCGGCTGTCGGTGCCCCTCTGATGCGCCGGCTGCGGCTCATCGTGTTCCCGCTGATCGGGCCGGCCGTTTCCGCCGCGACCATGCTGTTTGTCGTCGTCGTTCTCGAAGGATTCTCCATCCCGGCCCTGCTTGGCCTGCCCGACCAGATCTTCGTCTTCAGCAGCCTGATCCAGCACTCCCTGGAACCGCCCACAGGATCACCCAACTACGGCCAGGCAACCACCTACGGCGTGCTGATCCTCGTATTGTCCTTCGCCATGCTGCTGATCTACCGGCGACGCATCCGGGACACCCACCGGTTCAAAGTCGTGGTCGGCAAGGCGTACCGCCAATCCCGGACGCCGCTGGGCAAATGGCGGATCCCGGTCTTCACCGTCGTCGCCTTGTACATGCTGATCGGCATTGTCCTGCCGATTCTTGCTCTCCTGTGGACCAGCCTGTCGCCGTTTTCCCGCCCCATTAGCTGGGACGGCCTGTCCGACCTCACATTCGCCCAGTTCGCCAAGATCCTGACGGACCCTGGCATGGGCGAGGTCATGTTGAACACCGCGATCGTGGTGCTGGTCACCGCGACCGCAACGACGGCGATGTCAGTGTGGATCGCCGTCGCCGCCCACCGCCGCAGCTTCCGTGGCAGCGCAGTGCTGTTCGAATCGACATATCTCGTTTTCGGAATCCCCAGCGTTGTGCTCGGTGCCGCAGTCCTGTTCCTGTACCTTTTCATTCCCATCCCGATCTACGGCACGGTCTGGATCATCATCGTGGCGCTGGTGACACGCTTCCTGCCCCGCGGGTCGCGGCTCGTCCAAACAGCGCTACTGCAACTGGACGAGGGACTCATCGAAGCCGCCCGCGTCACCGGGGCATCACCCTTCACGGTGACCGCAAAAATCCTGCTTCCCTTGCTGCGCCAGGCGCTGTGGAAGTGCTGGCTCTGGGTCTTCGCCCACGCCCTCGGAGAACTGCCCATCGCACTGCTGCTGACTAGCGCGGACAACCGGACCCTCGTCGTCGAGGTCTGGGACACATTCACTTCGAGTGTCAACTACCCGCAAGCGAGTGCGCTGGCGGTAATCATCCTGGTGATTTCAATGATTGCGGTCCTGTTGGTAAACCGGCGCGGGGCCTCTGAGAAGGAAGCATGAGCAACATGACACGCACTACTACTGAAAGCTCGATCACCATCCACGAGCTTCGCAAGAGTTACGCCAAAACCCGGAAGGGCGAGCAGCCCTACGCCGTGGACGGTGTCTCGTTCGAGGTGCCCAGGGGCCAGTTTGTCACGCTCCTCGGTCCCAGCGGCTGCGGCAAAACCACAACCCTGCGGTGCATTGCCGGGCTGGAACAGCCGGATGACGGCCAGATCATCATGGCCGGGCAGACGGTATTCGACGGAGCCCGGAGTATCCAGATCCGGCCCGAAGACCGGCCGATTGCGATGGTCCCGCAGTCATACGGAATCTGGCCGCACATGACCGTGCTCGACAACGCAGCATTCCCGCTCCGGCATGGCCGCAACCGCAAGGGACAGCAAAACATCAAGCAGCGGACCCTCGAGATGCTGGAACAGGTGGGCCTGTCCGCCTACGCCGACCGTTGGGCAACCCAGCTCAGCGGCGGCCAACAGCAGCGCCTGGCCCTGGCGCGGGCACTGCTCTCCGAGCCCGAGGTGCTCCTGCTCGACGAGCCGCTGTCCAACCTCGACGCCAAGCTGCGTGCGAAACTCCGGTTGGAGCTTCGCGCCTTCCAGGAACAGTTCGGCGTCACTTCGGTCTACGTCACTCACGACCAGGCAGAGGCCCTGGCGCTCTCCGACATCGTCGTGGTCATGAACCAGGGCCGAATCGAACAGATCGACCGGCCGGAACGGCTCTACCAGCAACCGAAGTCAGCATTCGTCGCAGACTTCATCGGCAGCGCGAACCTGATCCCGGCCCGCGAGGTCACCAGCGTGTCCGGCGGGGTTCTCGCCAAGACAGACGTGGGCACGTTCCTGTGTGCCGGTGAGGGGCAGGAAACGACGACGACGGCACTTGGCGGAAATGTCTGCGTCAGGCCGGAGAACGTCGAGATAGACGCGGCAACATACTCGCGAAACGGCCTTTCCGACCGCAACGAGATGTCCGGCCGGGTCATCGGGGCCGAATTCCTCGGAGACCGGCTGGAACTGGTCATCGACTTGGCAGGAACGAAGCTGACAGCCTCTGCTCCAGCCGCCCTGACAGCGCGGCCCGGGGACGACGTCGTAGTGCGGGTGAACCCGACGCACGCCCGGTATCTCGCCTCGTAGGCCGGGGCAGCCAACAGGGTCACAGACCCGATGACCCGCGAAAGCCAATGACCCGGGGAAGCTGCGCGGCAAGCGGCTTCCCCGGGCCCGGACCGTTCCGAATCCTGCGTGCCCCGGTCGGGCCGGGGCCGGGCCCGAATGTCGCGAAACTTCCCACCACACACAAAGAGGAGACCATGATCCCTCTCACTTCACCCGACGCCAACCCGAATTTCCCTCCGGACGATCCCCCCGTCGACTCTCTCAGACTCGCGGTAGGGCGCCTTGCCCGTCGATTGAAAAAGCACTCGGGATCCGATCTGACGCCCGCACAAATGTCCGCGCTGACCAGCTTGAGGCGGCAGGGTTGTGTGCGCATGGGCAGGCTTGCGGAACTGGAGGACATCAGCCGGCCGACGGCGACAAGGCTGATCGGAATGCTCCAGGACATGGGGTTGGCCCAGCGCGTTCATGACACCGCCGACGCGCGGAGTTGCATGGTGGAGCTGACACCGGACGGGGACCGCTTTTTGGCTTCCGCAAGCCTGCGGGCTGACGAATATCTGGCTCGCCAAATCTCCGCCCTCCAGCCTGACGATCAGCGACGGATCCTGGAAGCCCTGCCCGCCCTGCAACGACTCCTGGCTAACAAGGCATGAGGCGCTACTTTCTTGCCACGTTCGCTTCACTCCACAACCGAAACTTCCGGCTGTTTTTCTCCGGCCAGACACTGTCGATGGTCGGCACCTGGACACAGAAGATCACCCAGGCATGGCTGGTGCTCGAGCTTACCGATTCCGGGACACTCCTCGGGGTGACACTGGCCGTCCAGGCGGTTCCCACGCTGCTGTTCAGCGCATGGGGTGGCCTGCTGGCTGACCGGCTGAATAAACGGCGGATCCTGCTCTGCACGCAGGCAGCCTCGATCCTGCCGTCGGCCATTCTCGGTGTGCTAACCGCAACAGGGAACGTCTCGTTGTGGATCGTGTTTGTGATGGCGGGTGTGATCGGCACTGTCGAGGCTCTCGACAAGCCGGCCAGGCAAACCATCCTCGCCGAGATTGTGGGGCGCGAGCATCTCACCAACGCGCTGACGTTGAACAACATCACCGTCAATGCCGGCAAGCTCATTGGGCCGGCCATTGCTGGCGTCCTCATTACCGGAGTTGGGATGGCGGCCAGCTTTTTCGTGAATGCTGCCTCTTTTGGCGCGGTGCTCCTGGCGCTGGCCTTCGTCCGCGCTGATCAGCTGGAACCTCCGGTGCCTGCGGCCCGCTCCAAGGGCCAGGTTCGGGAGGGCCTGAAATATGTGCGGACCAATCCCCGCCTCGCTGGTCCGTTGATTCTCTTGACGGTGACGGGCCTCCTTGCCTGGGAATGGACCGTGACTTTGCCGCTGCTCGCCCGGGACGTGTTCCACGGTGACGCCCAGACCGTCAGTTCCATGTTCATCGCGATGGGCTCTGGCGCCATTTTCGGCGTGCTGGCAATTGCAGGCGCGCTCCGGGCCACAACCCGGCGTCTCATTGCCGCCAGCCTCGCATTTTCAGCCCTGCTGGTGTTTGCCGCCATTGCGCCGGTTCTCCAAGTGACGCTGGTCCTGCTGTTCCTGCTGGGCTGCGCGGGCGTCGCCTACCGGGTCATCACAACGTCGCTGGTGCAGCTGGAGGCTGCACCAAGCATGCGGGGCCGCACGATGTCGCTTTTCATCATCGCGGTAGGTGGAACATCTCCGGTCAGCGCCCCCTTGCTGGGGTGGCTTTGCGAAACTGTCGGGGTGCGGTCAACCTTGGCGATTGGCGGCATGGGAAGCGCCATCGTCGCGCTTCTGGTCATGGGTTACATGTCGGGCCATGATGCCAAGCAGGTCACCGGGGCCCAGGAGATCCATGACCTGGGGGACAAAGATGACGCGCCAAGCCGCAGCGCCAGCGGCTAGCAAAACGCGAACGGACAATTGCGCCCGCACGCGCCGCCGCGTCGTGAGGTCCCCCCGCGCCAACCTTTCCGCAAGGAATACGCCGCAGAGTTGATATCGGCCGGCGCGTGCTTCACTTTGGATCGAAAGGACGGCGATGGACATCAGGCGTACCACTCTGCTGGCGGCGGCACTGTTTGGGGCCTTGGCGATGGCCGGCTGCGCCGCGTCAGCTCCGGCGCCAACAGTTACCGTGACTGCGGTGCCCGCCGCTAAGCCGGCAGCCCAGAAATTCACGGCCGCCACCAGCGGCAAGCTCCTGGCGGCCCGGCTCATGGCCCGTGCCCACCCCAAGAGTGCCGGAGTCAAGATCACAGGGGTGGAGTGCAAGAACTTCCCAAACATCAAGGTCGGTACCCACACCGATTGCCAGATGCGGGTCAACGGCGCCAAACGCGGGTACCTCGTCACGTTCACCGAGCGCGACGGCCACTACGTTGTCAAGACGCAGAAGCGCACCTGGTAGCTGCGGGTCGCAGCGGCAAACTACACGCGGGAGGACCTGCCGCGGATGAAGTGGAAGATCAGGACTACCACGGCGATGACCAACAGCAGGTGGATCAGCCCGCCGCCGATGTTGCCGAGCAGGCCGAGAAGCCAGAGCACCGCGATAATGATGGCTATCCAAAGCAACATGAGAGTCTCCTTTGTTTGTCCGCGGAATGGGAAACGCTAAGTACGCTTCCCATCTGTGGTGCTTATCACCCTATGCCCGGATCGGGTTGCCGCAAATAGCCATGCACCGCCTACTTGTCCAGGGAACCCTGGACATTAGGGACCCGGCGGGGCGGGTCAGGATGTGGACCGCGTGTCGAACGCGGCAGCCGATTCCCGCAGGAGCCGCGCGACCGTGTCCACAGGCATGCTGGCTGACCGCCGCCGGTCGAACCGCCACAGAACAATGCGCCGCGTACCCAGCCCGGGGACGTCCAGGACCTCCACCCCCTTCTGGTTGACGCCGCTCAACGCCAAGGTGGGCACGATGGCGACACCCTCGCCCGCGGCGACCAGCGCAAGAGCGGTCAGCGTGTCCGCGTACTGATGCACAGTTTCCATCTGGGCGCCCGTTGATTCACGGAGCCGGCCGAGCACCGAAGCGTTGGCCGCTGATGACTCGACGCCGAGCCACGGAAGTGGAAGACGGCCAAGATCGATGTTCTCGGTGGTGAGCAGGGCGCCCGCCGGAACCACGAGCTTCCAGGGCTCGTCCAGCAGGGGCTCTTCGGTCATTCCGGCGGAAAGCGAACGGTTCCCGGCTGTGGTCGAATCGAGCTCCACCACGACGGCGTCGAGCGCACGCTGCCGGAGCAGCCGCATCAAGGCAGGGAAGTCGTCCTCAATCATCCGGATCTGCAATTGCGGGTACTGGACGCGCCACTCGGGCAGGCGCGGGATCACCACCGTGCGCACAAAACTGGTGAATCCGCCCACCCGCACCACCCCTGCGATGTTGGCGCCGCCTTCTATCCGGGCGCGGGCGACGCTGAGGGCACGTTCGATCTCCTCGCCGGCTTCCGCTATTGCGAGGCCGGCGGGTGTCAAAACCGAGCCTTTGGGAGTGCGCACCACCAAGGCGTGGCCCGTCTCGTCCTCCAGTTTGTTGAGCTGCTGGGACACGGCCGAGGGCGTAATCCCCAGTTCGTCAGCCGCGGCGAGCACCCCGCCTGCACGGGCAACGGCAAGAAGAACTCGCAGCCGGCGCGGATCTATATCCATGTTAAGTAGTTCTAAACCATGTCTTCAGCGGAATGCAATTGATCTAAAGATAGTTCTTCCTCATAATTGCTGTTAAAAGTACAGGTAAGGGATAGAGGCCGGCCCTCCAGCCAATGGGGCCCGGACCGTACGGGTGCGCAAACGCCGTTCGAACGCGCCCTGATCCCGTTGGCAATGGAGCCTATTCCGAAACACATACACATGGCCCGCCATCTCCACTCCGACGAGGGATGGCAGCCGGGCATCAACCCTGAAAGGACATCATGGAACTGCTGTGGGAAATCTCCGGTTGGGCAGGCGCGGTTGCGATACTCAGTGCGTACCTGGCTGTGTCCATGGGTTGGCTGAAGGCCGGCAAAGGCTTCCAGCTGGCGAATCTCCTGGGTTCTTGTGCCTTCATTATCAATGGCGCATTCCACGAAGCCTGGCCGTCCGTGGTCACGAACGTCGCCTGGTTCCTCATTTCCGCGGTAGCACTTCTTCGGATGCGCGCCACGCAGGAGTCGCCGGCGCCCGCCCCTGAAGCACATCAGGTGCAGTTTCCAGGTGTCCCCGAAACCGGCCAATTGGCCATTGTTGAAGCATCGCAGCTGCAATTTCCTGGTGTCCCCGAAACCGGCCAGCTGGCCATTGTCGAAGCGCCTCGCGCAGCCCGCTGCGCCTAAGCGAACGACGGCGGGCCGCCGTCGTCCGTTTCAGGACAATTCCCCTTATGATTTCGGTACCGCCGTTTTCTAGGGAGTGACGTGCGAGGTATAACGATCCGGCGGAAATCCGCCGCATGGCAGGGCTGGCTCTGGCTGATTGGAGCCGGCTTCGCTGTTTTGCTCGCCGGGATCGTCTTCGGCCTGCAGAAGACGGGCCCGCTGTGTGGCAGCCCGCTGATGCCGGACAGCCGTGCCGCGCAGGTATTCGACGCGCTCCGCCACGGCGCCAGAGCAGCGGCGGGCTGCTACCGCAGCATCGGGGCGGCTGCGGCTCCTACCTGGATCCTGATTGCGCTGGGCGTCGTTCTGGTGTTGGTGGGAGTGACCGTCCGGATCATCGCCATCAGCCGTCTGCAGCCGCCCGCGCATACGAGGCCGTGACGCGGCGGTACACAGGCGTAAGAAAAGCCCCCAACGCGGCCGCGATCATGATGATTCCGGCCACGAGGAACACCAGGGCGATGCCCCGGGAGGTGCCCTCGCCAAGGAGCGGGGCCAGCTGGGCGGCGCCTTCGGCCGAGCGCGCGTACGGGATGATCCAGAACTGGGCAATGGGGGCAATGAGGAACGCGGTGACCGGCGCCGCAGCCGACTCGAATGCCATGGCGAATCCAAACACCCGGCCCTGGCGGGGCAGCGGCACCACCTGCTGGATGACGGTCTGCTCGGCGGCCTCCACGAACGGTATCAGGACCAGATACAGCCAGATGCCCGCGACGTACAGCCATGCCCACTCCCGCAGCGTGAACACCGCACCGAGGAGCCCCATCACCGCCACGGCGATGAGCAGGGTGCGCAGCGGGTTGGCACCGAGCCCGAACTTGCCGATCAGTGCTCCGCCCACAATGAAACCGGTGGAGCCGAGCGCGAAGACGGCGCCCCACATCTCCACGGAGAACATCTCCAGACCGTACGGGTCCATCAGCGCCATGTAGACGCCGCCGATGAAGTTGTTGAACGTGGAGAACAGGATGAGCGCGAACAGTCCGGCTATCGCAAGCACGGCAGCGAGTGAACCGCGCAGATCGAATCCGCCTTGCGCATCCGAGGCCGCCGCGCGCACTTCCTCGGGCGTGCGCAGGGTGAGCCGGTGCGCGAAGGCCAATGCGGTGAGCACCAGGGCGACGACGATCGTCCACCCCATGCCCAGCAGCCCGACGGACAGCCCCGAGAGCAGGGAAGTGACGATGAACATCAGTCCCTGCACCATGCCCACCAGCCCGTTGGCGTTGGCCCTCCGGTCGGGCTCGATGAGGATGGTGACCGTGGTGGACAGCGCGATGTTCCGCAGGTTTTCCACCACCGCACCCACCAGGATGATCAGGGTAAAGATCCAGAACCAGGGCCGGGCCAGGTCCAGGATCAGGGCGGTGGGTGCCAGCAGGAACATGACTCCGGACAACACGAACATCACCAGGGTGAAGCCGGCGGCGAAGCGCATCACCGCCAGCTTGCGGTAGCGGTCCACGAAAGTGCCGAAGCTGATGCTGGAAAGGGCGATTAACAGCATGTACGCGCCGCCGACCACCCCGGTGGCGATCACGTTGCGCGTCTCCAGGTACACCCAGAACGTCAGCGCGAACCAGAGGTAGCTGGTGGTGATGTTGGCCAGCGCCGTGTTCACCAGGATTCCGGCGAAGGTGCGGGACCGCTGTGCCGGGCTGCGCAAGGAGGTATCGACGGCGTCGGGATCGGTCAGACGGGGAGCCTCGGCGTCCTGGACCGGGGCCGGTTCCTGCTCGGTCATGCGTCCCAGTTTACTGAGAACTGACGGGCACGGACACGGCAGCAAGCGGACGACGGCGGTCCCACCCGCCGTCGTCCGCTTCCCATAAGCGCAACGCGCAGGAATCACCGCGCCGCG
>NZ_JBHTSL010000058.1:0-35656 GCF_042795115.1 Arthrobacter sp. NPDC056493
ACACGGGGTCTGCCGCCCTTCGGCGTTTTTGGCGGGCCGTGTTTGCCGCGGCCCGCGCGCGGTTTACTTGGCCAGTTCGTGCTTGACGGCGATCTCGAGGGCAGCGCCCACGATGCCGGCCTCGTTCTTCAGCTCGGCGGGAACGATCGGGGTGCGCAGCTTCATGTGCGGCAGGTATTCATCGGCGCGCTTTGAGATGCCGCCGCCCACGATGAAGAGCTCGGGGGAGAACAGGAACTCGACGTGGGAGAAGTAGCGCTGCAGCAGGACACTGTATTCCTCCCAGCTGAGGCCGTCCCTTTCACGGGCCACAGCGGACGCCTTGCTCTCGGCGTCGAAGCCGTCGATCTCCAGATGGCCGAGTTCGGCGTTGGGTACCAGGCGGCCGTTGAAGATGAACGCGGATCCGATGCCGGTGCCGAGCGTGATGACCAGGACGGTGCCGTCGATTCCGGCGCCGGCGCCGTAGCGGGCCTCGGCCAGGCCGGCCGCGTCGGCGTCATTGATGACCTCCACGGGACGGCCCAGGCGCGCCGTGAGCAGCGCATCAATGTCCGTGTTGAGCCAGCTCTTGTCCACATTGGCGGCGGAATGGACCACACCGTGCTGGATGATGCCGGGGAACGTCACGCCGATGTGGCTGTCAGCCTCGGGCGCGTCGGGACGGGCCGAGAGTTCCTCGACGACCTTGGCCACCACCTCGACCACTGCTTCCGGCGTGGCCGGCTGCGGGGTCGCCAGGCGGAAACGCTCGCCGATCAGTTTGCCCTTCTTCAGGTCGACAATGCCGCCCTTGATTCCGGTTCCGCCGATGTCGATGCCGATCAGCGGGGCGTTCTTGCGGGTCTTTTCGTCCTTCTTGGCCAATGGAATTCCGTTCGTGGCAGGGTAGGGGCTTGGGCTGGGCAAGCGGGACTTGCCCGAATGACGCGGGCGGTTGCCTGGCGTCAGGGAAGGGTAAGGATCTCGGCACCGGATTCGGTGACGAGGAGCGTGTGTTCGAACTGCGCGGTGCGCTTGTGGTCCCTGGTGACGACCGTCCAGTCGTCGGCCCACATGTCCCATTCGATGGTGCCGAGGGTCAGCATGGGCTCGATCGTGAATACCATGCCGGGCTCGATCACGGTGCTGTAGGCGGGCGCGGCGTCGTAGTGCGGGATGATCAGCCCGGTGTGGAAGGCCTCGCCTACACCGTGTCCGGTGAAGTCGCGGACCACACCGTAGCCGAAGCGCCTGGCGTAAGACTCGATGGCGCGGCCGATCACGTTGATCTGGCGGCCGGGGGCAACGGCCTTGATGGCGCGGTTGAGGGACTCCCTGGTCCGTTCAACCAGCAGCCGCGACTCCTCGTCCACATCGCCCACCAGGAAGGTGTAATTGGTGTCGCCGTGCACCCCGCCGATGAAGGCGGTGATGTCGATGTTGAGGATGTCGCCGTCCTGCACCACCGTGGTGTCCGGAATGCCGTGGCAGATGACCTCATTCAGCGACGAGCACAGGGACTTGGGGAAGCCGCGGTACCCCAGCGTGGACGGGTAGGCGTTGTGGTCCAGCAGGAACTCGTGGCCGATGCGGTCCAGTTCGTCGGTGGTGATGCCGGGCCGGATGTGATTGCCCACCTCCACGATGGCCTGCGCGGCGATCCTGCTGGCCACCCGGATCTTCTCGATGGTTTCCGGTGATTTGACCTCTGACCCGGTGAATTTGGCCGGGCCTGGCTTGCCGACGTACTCCGGCCGCGGGATCGCCGCGGGAACAGACCGCTGCGGGCTGACGGTTCCCGGGGTAAGCGTGCCGGTGGGTGCGGTCGAGGCTAAGGAAGGCATAGATTGATCATATAAGGCAGCACAGAACGCCATGTAAATTAATGCGCCCGGCGGCGACCGTTCCGGGTTACGTTACGTGGATCACGGCGGCAGTGCGCCGTTAACCGGAAAGCGAGGAGCTCCGATGCCCGAGTACTGGTACAACGTCAAGACCCACATGGTGGAGGAAGACGCGATGTCGGACTGGACCCAGCTGATCGGTCCCTACAAGACCCGGGAAGAGGCGGAACACGCCCTCGAGAAGGTCAAGGCGCGCAACGAATCCTGGGAAAAGGGCGACGACGACTGACCCTGGAAGACGACTGACCCTAGAACGAGTGCTCCGGTCCGGGGAACTGTCCCGACCGGACGTCCTCGCCGTAGGCCTTGGCCGCGTCGCTCAGGACGGTCCGCAGGTCCGCGTACTGCTTGACGAACTTGGCCATCCTGCCGCCGCGGAGGCCGGCCATGTCCTGCCAGACCAGAACCTGCCCAGTGGTGGCATTGCCTGCGCCGATTCCGATGGTGGGCACGGAAATGGCAGCGTCCACGGCCTTTGCCGTTTCCGCTGGAACCATTTCCATGAGCACGCAGAACGCGCCTGCGTCGGCCAGTGCAGCGGCGTCCTCGACGAGCCGCGCGGCGTCCTCGCCCCTGCCCTGCACGCGGTAGCCGCCCAGGGAATGCTCACTCTGGGGCGTGAAACCGATGTGGCCCATGACCGGAATGCCGGCCTGGACCATCGCCCTCACCGTGTCGGCGTAGAACTTGCCGCCCTCGAGCTTCACTGCGTGCGCCAGGCCCTCCTTGAGGAAGCGCACTCCGGTGGCCACGGCCTGCTGCGGCGAAACCTCGTAGCTGCCGAAGGGGAGGTCCGCCACCACCAGGGCGCGCTTCGCGGAGCGCGTGACGGCCCGGCATAGCGGCAGCAGCTCGTCGACGGTGACGGGAAGGCTGGTTTCGTTGCCAAAGACATTGTTGGATGCGGAGTCGCCCACCAGCAGAACCTCGATGCCGGCCTGGTCGAAGATCTCTGCCGTGTACTGGTCATACGCCGTGAGCATGGCGAAATGTTCGCCGCTGGTCTTCGCCTGCTGCAGGTGGTGCGTGCGGATCCGGGAGAGCGGCTTCCGTGCGGATTCCGACGGCGGCGCTGCAGCTGCCGAGGGGCCGTTCCCGTAGGGTGCAGGTACTTCAGCGGACGTGCTTGGATCGGGACTGCTGCTTGGGGCCATGGCTAGAGCGTAGTCCGGGACCCGCCGTGCTAGCCACCGGCCGCCATGGGATGCCGGGTGATTCGCGTCATAGCGGGATTGTCCGGGTGGGGCGGTCTGTTCTCCGGTCGAGTGTTAACGCTGTGTTACACGGCGCAGCCGCGCCAGCATCATGCCTAAATGCTTAGTAAAGTGATTCGTGAGCTGCCGCTGCTCCGTCGTGGACGGACCGGGGCATGAACGTAGACCGGAGAAGAGGCCTTCATGGACCGCCAGCAAGAGTTTGTCCTGCGCACGATCGAAGAGCGCGACGTACGTTTTGTGCGCCTGTGGTTCACCGACGTCGTGGGCTCGCTCAAGTCGGTGGCGTTGGCGCCTGCGGAGGTCGAAGGTGCCTTCGACGAGGGCCTCGGCTTCGACGGCTCGGCCATCGAAGGCCTTGCCCGTGTCTTCGAGTCGGACATGCTGGCCCAGCCGGACCCGTCCACCTTCCAGATCCTTCCCTGGCGCGGTGAGACGGAGCAGACGTCCCGCATGTTCTGCGACATCCTGACTCCCGATGGCGAGCCCTCGGCAGCGGATCCCCGCAACGTCCTGAAGCGGACCCTGGCCAAGGCCGCCGATATGGGGTTCACCTGCTACACGCACCCCGAGATCGAGTTTTACCTGCTCAAGTCGCAGGAGCCCGGCCCCGACGGTTCACCCATTCCGGTGGACGAGGGCGGCTACTTTGACCACGTCCCCGGCGGCGTGGCCCAGGACTTCCGCCGTACCGCCGTGACCATGCTGGAATCCGTGGGTATCTCCGTCGAGTTCAGCCACCACGAGGCCGGCCCGGGCCAGAACGAAATCGACCTGCGCTACGCGGACGCCCTGCAGACGGCGGACAACATCATGACCTTCCGGACCGTCATCAAGGAGGTGGCGCTGCAGCAGGGCACGTACGCCACCTTCATGCCGAAGCCCTTCACGGCCCACCCGGGTTCGGGCATGCACACGCACTTCTCGCTCTTCGAAGGTGACACCAACGCCTTCTTCGAGGCTGGTGCGGAGTTCCAGCTCTCCAAGACGGCGCGCCAGTTCATCGCCGGCATTCTCAAGCACGCCCCCGAATTCACCGCTGTCACCAACCAGTTCGTGAACTCCTACAAGCGCCTCTGGGGCGGGGGAGAGGCACCCAGCTACCTGAGCTGGGGGCACAACAACCGCTCCGCCCTGGTCCGGGTCCCGCTGTACAAGCCGGGCAAGGGACAGTCCGCACGGATCGAATACCGCGGCATCGACTCGGCCGCCAACCCGTACCTTGCCTACGCCGTACTCCTGGGCGCCGGGCTGAAGGGCATCGAGGAAGGCTACGAGCTGCCGGCAGCGGCGGAGGACGACATCTGGTCGCTGAGCTCCGCGGAGCGCCGGGCCATGGGCCACGACCCCCTACCCGCCAGCCTGCACGACGCCATCCGTGCCATGGAGGACTCGGAACTGATGCCGCAGATCCTGGGCGAACAGGTCTTCGAGCACTTCCTGCGCAACAAGCGGGCGGAGTGGCAGGACTACCGCCTGCAGGTGACCCCCTATGAGCTGCAGCGCAACCTCGCCATCCTTTAGGCGGCTGGGGTGAGCTTGGCCCGCCGGCTCATTACCGCCGGCTTCAGTGACCTCGAAAAGGGCGAACGGTTCCTTGCTGCCCCCGAGCTGGAAGGCATTGACCAGGACATCCTCTTTGCGGGCCTGCAGCTGGCGGCGAACCCGGATGCCGCGCTGCAGTCCCTGGTCCGGCTGATCGAAAAGCATCCGGACCTGAGGAAGCTGGCGGCGGCGGACACCGAGGTGAGCGAACCGCTCTACCGGGTCCTGGGCGCCAGCGAGGCGCTGGGTGAGTTCCTGATCCGGCACCCGGAGCACCTCGACGCGTTCAGCGTGACCGCCAGCCCGGAACCGCTCCAGGCCGATCCGGCCGAGCTGCGTGCCCAGCTGCTCAGGTCGGTCCGCGCCGATCCGAACGCGGCCCGGCCGGTGGCGGGGATCTCGGGCCCTGAGGCCTACGAGGCGCTCCGCACCGCCTACCGCAGGGGCGTGGTGGATCTTGCCGTCAAGGACCTCTGCGCCGCTGACCCGCTGGACTTCATGCCCGCCGTCGGCGCTGAACTCGCGGACCTGGCCGGGGCAGCCATTGAGGCGGCCCTGGCGGTCTCCCGCACCGAAGCGGCGGGGAAGTTCGACGCCGGGGAGGTCGCCGACGTCGCACTGTCGGTGATCGGAATGGGCAAATGCGGAGCCCGGGAACTGAACTACATTTCCGACGTCGATGTCATCTATGTGGTGGAGGCAGGTGAGCTGGACGACGCCCGCGCCAACACCATCGGCACGGCGCTGGCCTCCGGCATCTCGCGGGCCATTTCCTCCCCGGCGCGCGAGCCCGGCCTTTGGGAAGTTGACGCCAACCTCCGGCCGGAAGGAAAGTCCGGCCCGCTGGTCCGGACCCTGGCTTCGCACCAGAGCTATTACGCCCGCTGGGCGGAAAGCTGGGAGTTCCAGGCGCTCCTGAAGGCACGGACCATTGCGGGCGACGCAGAGCTGGGCGCCCGCTACGAGGAGGCCGTGTCACCGCTCGTGTGGACCTCGGCGAACCGCGACGGATTCGTTGAATCCGTGCAGGCAATGCGCCGCCGGGTGACCGAACACATTCCGCCGGCCGAGGAACAGCGGCAGATCAAGCTGGGCCGCGGCGGACTTCGCGACGTCGAATTCACCGTCCAGCTGCTCCAGCTGGTGCACGGCAAGTCGGACGAATCCCTCCGCCGCCGAGACACGACGTCGGCCATTGCCGCGCTGTCCACCGGCGGCTATATCGGCCGGGCTGACGCGGCCGCGTTCGACCAGGCCTACCGGTACCTGCGGTTGCTTGAGCACCGCATCCAGCTTTTCCAGCTCCGCCGCACCCACCTCATGCCGGTCAAGGAGGAGCCCCTGCGCACCCTGGCCAAGGCAGTGCTGGGCCCCTTCTCCACGGACCGGCCGCACCCCGACGCCCTGCTGGCCGCGTGGCAAAAGACCAAACGCTCCGTCCGCGAACTCCACGACAGGATCTTCTACCGTCCGCTCCTGAACACGGCCGCCAAGCTCAGCAGCGAGGACGCACGCCTGACTCCGGAGGCCGCGCAGGGCCGGCTCGCGGCGCTGGGTTACCGGGACCCGCAGGGCGCACTCCGCCACATCGAGGCCCTGACCGCCGGGGTCAGCCGGCGGGCCGCCCTGCAGCGGCAGCTGCTGCCCATCCTCCTCGGCTGGCTGGCCGAGGGCGTGGACCCCGACGCCGGCCTGCTCGCCTTCCGCAGGATCAGCGAGGCCCTCGGCACCACGCACTGGTACCTTGGCATGCTCCGCGATTCGGCGGCGGCGGCCGAGCGGCTGTGCCATATGCTGTCCAACTCCCGGCTCATTGCCGACCTTCTTGAAGTCTCGCCGGAATCGGTGTCGTGGCTGGGGACGGATAAGGAACTGGCGCCGCTCAGCTTTGAGGCGCAGTGGCACGAGATCACGTCCAAGATGTCCCGGCATGCGGACCCGGAAAGCGCCATGCGCCTGATACGGCTCATCAGGCGCCGTGAAATCCTGCGGATCGCCATCGCGGACAGCGCCGGCCTGCTCCGGCAGGGACAGGTGGGGGCGGCGCTGGCCGAGACGGACCGCGCCGCCATTCTGGGCGCGCTGCGGGTGGCCGAAAACATTGTCTCTGCCGCCGGCCCGCTGAAGACGTCGGTGCTGGTGGTGGCCATGGGCAGGCAGGGCGGGCTGGAGATCGGCTACGGGTCCGACGCCGACGTCCTGTATGTCCACCGTGCGCTGCCCGGAGCCACGGACGATGAAGCCCAGCAGCAGGCCGCAAAGATCGTGGGCCATCTGTCAACGCTTCTGACGCAGCCGCTCAAGCCCGCGATCATGGCCGAGCGGGTCCTTGCCGTGGACGCAGACCTCCGCCCCGAGGGCAAGAACGGGGCCATGGTCCGGTCACTGGAGTCCTACGGCGAGTACTACCGCCGCTGGTCGCTCATCTGGGAGGCGCAGGCACTTCTCCGCGCCCGGCCGATCGCCGGCGACGACGGGCTCGCGGCCGACTTCGTGAAGCTGATCGACCCCATCCGTTACCCGGACGCCGTCTCCGACGCGGACGTCCGGGAGATACGCCGCATCAAGGCGCGGGTGGAATCCGAGCGGCTGCCCCGCGGCGCCGATCCTGCCAGGCACCTTAAGCTGGGACGCGGCGGCCTGAGCGACGTGGAATGGCTGGTGCAGCTGCTGCAGCTCCAGCACGCCGGCAACCACCCCGAGCTGCGCACCACGTCCACCCTGAAGGCTCTTCACGCGGCCGCCACGCTGGGACTGCTGGAAGACGACGACGCCCGCCTGCTGGCCGCCGCGTGGCGGCTGGCCAGCAGGATCCGTTCCGCGAACGTGATCTGGACGGGCCGCGCTTCCGACCTGCTGCCCTCCTCGCGGCGCGACCTGGAGGCCGTGGCCAGATGGTGCGGCTTTGAGGAAGGGATGGCCGCGGCCTTCGAAGAGGACTATCTGAGGGTGAGCCGGCGGGCCCGTGCCGTGTTTGAGAAGGTCTTCTACGGCCACTGAACCGGTGCTAGGTTTGGGCGCATGGCTACCCAAATCTTCATGAACCTGCCCGTCAGGGACCTCGATAAATCCGTGCAGTTCTTCACTGCGCTTGGCTTTACTTTCAACCAGGACTACACGGACGAGAACGCCACCTGCATGGTGATCAATGACGACGCCTTCGTGATGCTCCTCGTGGAGAAGTTCTTCAAGACGTTCACCGCCAAGGAGATCGTGGACGCCACCTCGGCCACCGAGGCCATCATGGCCTTTTCGGTGGACAGCCGGGATGCCGTGGACCAGATGGTGGGCAAGGCCCTGGCCGCGGGCGGAACCGAATCGCAGCCGGCCCAGGATTACGGCTTCATGTACAGCCACAGCTTCCAGGATCCGGACGGGCACCTTTGGGAGGTCATGTGGATGGATCCGGCGGGGCCGCCCGCCGACGGGGCGGCACCTGCCTCCTGACGGATCATGAGGCCGGACGTATGGCTCATTCCATTGCGGGACCTGGATGCCGATGCCCGGGCCATCCAACTGGGTGCCGTGGCGGAACTGGAACTCGCCCCCGGTCAGCGGGAGTTTGTGGGCGAGCCTCTGCGCATGATGCTGGCAGGGCTCGAAGACGGGTCCCGCAGGCCCTATGTCATCGAGGCGGGCGGCAGGGCGGCCGGTGTGCTGACTCTGCAGTCGGGAGCAGCCGGGCTCGCCGGCTGGCCCGACGACGAATCCGCCTGGCTGCTTCGCGGGTTCCTGATCGACAGGCGCCGGCAGGGCCAGGGCCTGGGCCAGGCGGCCGCCTGTGCGGCAGTGGCGACGGCCGCCAAACTGACGGCCAGGCTGGGAGGCGGCCAGGCCGGCGTCGTGCTTTCAGTCAACGAGCGGAACCCCGCCGGGCAGGGCGCCTACGTGAAGGCGGGTTTTGCGGACAAAGGCGTCTATCTGGGCGGCGACGCCGGTCCGCAGCGGACCATGTACGCCGCCTTCTGACGGCTGGTCCCGCGCCGAAACGCCGCCGGACCGTTGCGCCGGTACGGGGGCGTGCCTACGCTGTGTCTTGGCAGTGCACTTCAAACCTTGTTGGGGGGAAGGCTTGAAAAGGTCTTCGTCTCGGAGGCACTCGCCGGAACAGGCTGGCTCCCGGTCTCAGCACGCCTGGAGCCAGCTTTCGGCGCGTGAGCTTCCGCAGCGCCAAAGGCTCCGCGATGCGGCACGCCAGGATGCGGACCATGCCAAAGCGGAGGCGAAGGGCAGCCGTGCCAGGAGGCTCAGGAGGGCCGAGCTGCTGCTCATCGGAGCGGGCGTCGCGGCCACGCTCATCGCGGCGGCGTACCAGTACGTGGGGATCAGAAGCACTTTGGAAAGCAGTACTGCCTCCTCGCTCTATGCCCAGCAGCAGGAGATCGACAGGATTTTCGTGGACAACGTCGAGCTGCAGCCGTACTTCTGGCACCGCCAGGAACTGCCCGACCCGTCGGTAATCCCCGACCCTGCGGCGAAACTGGAGGCACAGCACCTGGCGGCCCGGGCCGAAGCGACAGCCCACCGCATCCTTGACCACTTCGCCCACCTCAAGTACCAGATGGGCACGCAGGCCTTCACCTCCGAACGCACGGACTGGGAGGCCTACATGCAGCGGAGTTTCGCGGACTCCCGAATTCTGTGCCGCGCGCTGCGGGGAGACCAGGAAGCCTATGGCGGCACCGGTCCGGACTCCCTCTGGGGACGGTACGCCGAGGAACCCTGCGGGGGAACGTGACCGAAGCCGGGGGGAGTGACCGAAAAACGTCCATGTACCAGAGAACGGCCAAGGGCGGCCACCGGTCAGTAACCGGTGGCCGCCCTTGGCGGTGTCAGGAGGGTCTCCCGAGGGGTCGGACTAGACGCCGTAGTAGAGCTCGAACTCGTAGGGGTTCGGGCGCAGGGACAGCGGGCGGATCTCGTTCTCGTACTTGTACTCAATCCAGGTGTCGATCAGGTCCTGGGTGAACACGCCGCCGGCCTGCAGGAACTCGTTGTCCTCGGCCAGTGCTGCCAGTGCTTCCTCGAGGGTGCCCGGCGCCTTGGGGATGTCCTTGGCTTCTTCGGCCGGGAGCTCGTAGAGGTCCTTGTCGATCGGAGCCGGCGGCTCGATGCGGTTGCGGATGCCGTCGATGCCGGCCATCAGCTGGGCAGCGAAGGCCAGGTACGGGTTGGAGGAGGGGTCCGGAGCGCGGAACTCGATGCGCTTGGCCTTCGGGTTCGAGCCCGTGATCGGGATACGGATACCGGCGGAGCGGTTGCCCTGCGAGTAAACCATGTTGACCGGGGCTTCGAAGCCCTTGACCAGACGGCGGTAGGAGTTGACCGTCGGGTTGGTGAACGCGAGAACAGCGTCGGCGTGCTTCAGCAGGCCGCCGATGTACCAGCGGGCGGTGTCGGACAGGCCGGCGTAGCCCTTCTCGTCGTAGAACAGCGGCTCGCCGTTGCTCCAGAGCGACTGGTGGCAGTGCATGCCCGAGCCGTTGTCACCGAAGACCGGCTTCGGCATGAACGTGACGGACTTGCCCCAGGCGTCGGCCGTGTTCTTGATGACGTACTTGAACTTCTGCAGGTCATCAGCCGCGTGGGTCAGCGTGGTGAACTTGTAGTTGATCTCGGCCTGGCCGGCGGAGCCCACTTCGTGGTGGCTGCGCTCGACCTCGAGGCCGGCCTCGTCCAGCGCAACACACATAGCGTCACGCAGGTCGGCCTGCTTGTCGGTCGGGGAAACCGGGAAGTAACCGCCCTTGACGGGGGTCTTGTAGCCGAGGTTTCCGCCTTCTTCCTCGCGGCCGGTGTTCCAGTGCGCTTCTTCGGAGTCGATCTTGTAGAAGCTGCCCTCGGGGGAGGACTTGTACTGGACGTTGTCGAACACGAAGAACTCTGCTTCGGGAGCGAAGAACGCGGTGTCGGCGATGCCGGTGGAGGCGAGGTAGGCTTCAGCCTTTTCAGCCACGCCACGCGGGTCGCGGTGGTACGGGTCGCCCGTACGGGGGTTCACGATGGAGAAGTTCAGCGCAAGGGTCTTCTCCATGCGGAACGTGTCCAGGAACGCGGTGGTGACGTCCGGGATGAGCTGCATGTCAGACTCGGCGATGCCCTGGAAGCCGCGGATGGAGGAACCATCGAAAAGCTGGCCGTTGACGAAGAAGTCCGCGTCGACGCTCTTGGCGGGCACGTTGAAGTGCTGCTGAACGCCGGGGAGGTCGGTGAAGCGGATATCGACAAACCGAATGTCTTCATCTTTGATGAACTTGAGGACTTCGTCCGCAGTCTTGAACATCTATGCTCCTTACGCATATGTAATATCTGGCTAGAAAGCCAAGTGGTCCAGCGCAATCCAATGGGGCGGAAACACAAAAGTGCCCCGCTCCTGGCTCGCTAGCAACTGGTACCACCCTAGGGATTCGGGGTTTCCCGTCCGTGTCCGCTTTGTTTCCGGCAGGTTACAGAACCTACTGATATGTAAACGCTATACGGTGTCCACACTGTGGTCCATGCCTATCCAGAGTGTGAACGTCCGCGGCGTCGCGAGCGGCTCGGTAAACTTGGCGGGTGGTAGATCGCAAAGACATCGGTTCGTGGCTCAGCGGGCCGGACACTTCCGGCATTTCCAAGTACCCGGGGGAACGGCTCGGCTTTCCCGAGTCAGGCCCGCGGTCCATGGCCCGCGCAGGCCGGCGGATCCTGGCGATCACCATCGATTGGACCATCGCGCTGCTGATCAGCAACGTGTTCCTGGCCGGCAATTCCATGGCCACGCTTGGCGTCTTTGCGGCGGAGCAGATCCTGCTGATTGGAACCCTGGGCTACAGCATCGGCCACCGGGTGATGGGCATCCATGTGGTGAAGCCGGACGGCTCAGCGGCCGGCCCGCTGGCCGCCCTGGTCCGCACGGTCCTGCTCTGCCTGGTGATCCCGGCGGTCATCTTTGACCCCGACCAGCGCGGACTCCATGACAAGGCCATGAACACGGTCCTCGTCCGCAGGTAGCCGCCCGGGGGAGAGGTGTCCCCGGCGGAGCGCCCACCGTTCAAACAGGACCGTGGCGAAGGGGAAAACCGCCGAGAGGCCGGCGAACAGCGCCACCTGGAACGGCCAGCGCTGCAGCCGCCACAGGACAAGGGCTGCCGCGGCGTAGCCGATGAACAGCGCACCGTGCACCGGGCCGGCAATCTCCACGCCGAGTTCGGTGGTCCCGGCGACCCACTTGAAGTACATGCCGGTGAGGAGCGCGGCCCAGCTGAAGGCTTCGGCCACCGCCAGCAGGCGGAAGACCCGGACGACGGCGGACGGGAGTTTCACAGGAGGCTCCGGCTTCTGTAGGGGCTGGGGTCTGGCTGGTTTTCAAAATACCGATCACACGGGCAATGCCGCCCAAACGAGAAACGCCCCGGGGCCGGCGCAGGTGCGGCGGCCCCGGGGCGGATCAGGCGGATTAGCGTCCGCGCTGGGGACGGGCCTTGTAGGGGTCCACGCCCTTGGGGATCGGCAGGCGGCTGCCCAGCGACGAGATGCGCTTGGACACGGCGCTCACCTCGGTCTTGGTGAGCTCGTTGTTGAGCTTGTTCATCTTCTTCGCCACCTGGCTGATGGGGACCTGGCCCTCGCCGCGCCCGGTTTCGATGACGTGGATGGTGACATTGGGAAGGATGCGCGCCAGCTTCTTGCGTTCGCCTTCGATCAGCGGGCGCACGCGGTGGGTGGGGCCTTCAGCAACGAGCACGACGCCGGGACGCCCGACAGCGCGGAAAACGGCGTCCTGGGTCCGTGGGTTGACAGCCACGGGCTGCTCCTCGGTGATCCAGCCGCGCTTCAGCGTGCTGAGGGCAGCGCCGGACGCTCCTGGCTGGTTCTCGATCTGCGCGAAGGCAGCCCGCTCGGCCCGGCGGGACAGGATGAATGTTGCCGCCAGGAAACCCAGCGGGATGCCGATGATCAGGCCTGTAATCCAGTTATTCAGCAACAGGCCAACAATGAGGCTGACGGCCACGACGCCCAGGAATGCCAGCAGCATGAGCCACGGGACCATGGGGTCGTGGCGGCGGGTCATGTTGAAGACCTCGCGGATCTGCTTAAGCCGGCTGGGCTTCTTTTCCTTCACGGCCTCCGGCTTGCGCCCAAAGAGACCGCGCTTGGAGCCATCAGCGGCTGCAGGAGTGTTGTTGCTGGAGTCAGGGGAGTTCGCCATAGTGCCTTAATTCTACGTGATCCACGACAAAGGGCCGGACGCCGAAAAGTTCCGGCATCCGGCCCTTGGCCATGGGAAATACCTAGTGCTACTGGTGCGCCGCGAGCAGGGTGCTGGCTTCCTGGCGGGTGGTTCCGGAGTCCTGGATGGCGTCGGCGATGTGGGCGAGTGCGGCGGGGATGTCGCGGCCTTTTTTGCGCATGGCGGTGGCCCAGAGCCGGCCGGCGCGGTAGGAGGAGCGGACCAGTGGGCCGGACATGACGCCGAGGAAGCCGATCTCTTCGGCTTCGTGCTGCAGGTCGACGAATTCCTGGGGTTTGACCCAGCGGTCCACGGGGAGGTGGCGTTCGGAGGGGCGCAGGTACTGGGTGATGGTGATCAGGTCGCAGCCGGCCCCGTGGAGGTCGCGGAGGGCCTCGGAGATTTCCTCGCGGGTTTCGCCCATGCCCAGGATCAGGTTGGACTTGGTGACCATGCCCAGGTTGCGGCCCTGGGTGATGACGTCCAGGGAGCGTTCGTAGCGGAACGCGGGGCGGATGCGCTTGAAGATCCGGGGCACGGTTTCGACGTTGTGCGCGAAGACCTCGGGTTTGGAGTCGCAGATCGCGGCGATGTGCTCGGGTTTGCCGGAGAAGTCCGGGATGAGGAGTTCGACGCCGGTGCCGGGGTTCAGTTCGTGGATCTTGCGGACCGTTTCGGCGTAGAGCCAGACGCCTTCGTCTTCGAGGTCGTCGCGGGCGACGCCGGTGACGGTGGCGTAGCGCAGCTGCATGGCCTGGACGGAGCGGGCCACCTTGGTGGGTTCGAACCTGTCCACGGGGGAGGGTTTGCCGGTGTCGATCTGGCAGAAGTCGCAGCGGCGGGTGCATTCGGAGCCGCCGATCAGGAAGGTGGCTTCCTTGTCTTCCCAGCATTCGAAGATGTTGGGGCAGCCGGCCTCTTCGCAGACGGTGTGCAGGCCTTCCTTTTTGACCAGGTTCTTCAGGCCGACGAACTCGGGGCCCATCTGGACCTTGGCCTTGATCCAGTCCGGTTTGCGTTCCACCGGGGTGGCCGCATTGCGCTGCTCGATCCGCAGCATTTTCCGGCCTTCTGGTGCCAGTGTCACAGGAGAGCTCCTTCGGGGGTTGCAACTAGGGCGTCTTCATTGTTGCGCAGTTCCTCGGTGATCCGCGAAACGAGATCGGCGGGGGACACGTCGCGGCCCGTTTCCAGGGCGATGGTGGTGACACCGGCATCGGTGATTCCGCAGGCGATGATCTGGCCGTACGGTGCGAGGTCGTTGTTGCAGTTGATGGCGAAGCCGTGCATGGTCACGCCCTGGCTGACCCTGATGCCGATGGCGGCAATCTTGCGGGCAGGGCCCTTGGCGTCCTCTTCGATCCAGACACCTGCACGGCCCTTGATCCGGACGGCGGTGATGCCGTAATCCGCGAGCACCGCGATGATCACGGCCTCCAGCCGTTCCACGTAGTCGCGGATGCCGGCCTTGTTCTTCAGCTTGATAATCGGGTATCCGATGAGCTGGCCCGGCCCGTGCCAGGTGAGCTTGCCGCCGCGGTCCACGGGAACCACGGGGGTGCCGTCGAAGGGCCGCTCGTGATCCTCGGTCAGCTTTCCGGCCGTGTAGACGGCGGCATGTTCGAGGAGGAGTACGGTGCTGGGGGCCTTGCCGGCCAGGACATTTTCATGGATTTCGCGCTGGATCTCCCAGGCGTGGCTGTAATCGACGAAATCCGGGGCAAGACCGAGCTTTGTGAACTCAAGAGTCATGCGTTCCAGCTTAGACCTCAGCCGGCGTCCTGCCCGGCAGTGTGCCCAAGCTCTCACCCCGGCCCTGGTCACATTCTGCGCCATTCCTAGTCGGGGCCGCGCGCCCGGGCCTGCCTGTGGATAACTTCTGCAGGAATTGCCGGTTTCCGGTACTCCTTAACCCATGGACGAGCACAGCCTGGATGATCACAGCCGGGAAAACCACAGCTTGGATGACCACAGCCTGGACATGCGCAGTCAGGAAAATCACAGTCTGGAAAACCACAGCCCGGAAGTCCGCAGCGCGAACACGCACGGTTCGGCAGGGGCGGCACCTGCCGTCGCAGGCTACTCTGTGTGCCGCCGGCTGGGCCGTGGCGGCAGCGCCGACGTGTGGCTGGTTTCGCAGGACACCACCGGCGTGAAGCTGGCCCTCAAGTGTTTCGGCCGGCCGGGCAGTGGTGAATCCAGAAGTGGTGAAGCCGGCAGCGGTGAATCAAGCAACGCTGCTGACGCACACCCGGCCATGGCCCGGGAAGAGGATGTCCGCCGTGAACTTCTGGTCATGTCTGTCCTGGACCACGAACACCTGGTGAAGGCTTACGGCGTGGTCGAAACGGATGAACCTGCAGGGGGCGGCTTTGGTCTTCTGATGGACTACGCGGCCGGGGGTTCGCTCCAGCAGTTGGTCACGGCGAGGGGCAGCCTGGGTGTCGGGGAAACGGTCACAGTCCTGACGCCGATCGCGCAGGTACTGGGCTATCTGCACGGCAAGGGCTTTACGCACTCGGACGTCGCACCCGGCAATGTACTCTTCACCGCCCATGGAAAGCCGCTGCTGGCCGACCTCGGCGTCGCCCGGATGGTGGGCGACGCGTCCGGTGTTCCTGCCGAGCACACCGACGGCTTTGCGGATCCGGCTCCTGTGGACGCGGTCCGGGCTGGTCTCCAGCCGGAGCGCGACGTCTATGCTGCTGCCGCCTTGGGTTGGTACTGCCTCACCGGACAGCCCCCTCCGCCGTCAGCCGTGAGGCCGCCGCTGTCCCTTCTTGTGCCGGACGTGCCGGCCGAACTCGCGGCGGCGCTGGAAGCGGGACTCAGCGATGACCGGCGGCAACGTCCGCCTGCCGCCGAGCTGGCCACTGCTGTGTACCGCAGCGCGGCCGCAGCCCCAGTGGACCTGTCCCGCTCGGTGCATGACACCGTTCTGCCCGAGTTGCTGACGCGCAGGCCCGTCCCGCCGTCCGGCGGGAGGCTGAAGAAGCGCCTGTTCGCGTGGGGAAGGCGGTTGAAGACCGTCGGCTGGGTAAAGGCGTTGGGCCGGCTGTCACCGCGTGGGGCATCGGCGGCGCCGGCTGCATCGCTCCCGCGCCCGGCTGCCAGGGATGCCGGAGACAGGCACGGTGTCAGGCACGCTGCGGTGCGGCCAGCTGCGGCCAGGCGAACCGTCAGGCACGCTACGGTGCGGCCAGTCGCAGCCAGCCAGGCGCCAAGGCACTCGACGGTCAGGCACTCCGCGGCGCGGCCAGTCGCGGCCAGCCAGGCGCCAAGGCACTCGGCGCCCAGGCACTCCGCGGACGGGCAGCACGCCGGGGACACCAGCCGCCGGCTGGTAGCGGCGGGCGGCGTGCTCACAGCAGCGGTGCTTTCCGGCGCTGTGCTCCTGGGGCTTCCCGGGGCGGCAAGGGATTCAGGCCAGGCGGCTCCGGACTCGGCGCCGGCGGCGCCCGAGTCAGATCAGGCGGCGCAGGAGGCAGTCCTTCCAACCCGCAGCCCCGGATCCTCGCGAGGCGCTGCGGCACAGGAGGCCGGCCTGCCATATGATGTCCGGCGGCGGCTCGCGGCGAAGGATCCTGTGGAAGCGGTCCTCGGACTGGCGCAGCTGCGTTCGCTGGCACTGCGGGAGGGCAGGCTGGACTTGCTCGATGCCGTCAACGCCCCGGACACCCCGGCTCAGGCCGCAGATGAACGGATCCGGGCCGGCCTGGCGAAATCCGGGACACTGCTGGCCGGCTTCAGCACAAGCCTCTCAGCCGTCCGCCGCCTGCCCGAAAGCACGGCTGCGAGGGCCGTGGTGTCGGTGACGTCATCGACCTCGGCCTATAAGGAGCAGTCGGCGGCAGGCGCCGTCGTGGCCACCGGCGCGCGGCAGCAGGACATCCGCCTGCGGCTGGTCCTTGTGAATTCCGAGGGACGCTGGCGCATCGCCGATATCCTGCCGGCGGCCTGAACTACTCGCCACCGACCACCCATTTGGCGGCAAGCGCCACCGAGGGATGCCGCCAGGTGAACCCGCTCTCCCTGAGCAGCGTTGGCTCGATCCGCTGGCTCGCGAGAAGGAGTTCGTCCGTCAGCCTGCCCATGACGAGGCGCAGCGCCGGGGCGGGCACGCGCAGCAGGGCAGGACGGTGAAGCGCCCTTGCCAGCCCGGTCACGAGGGTGTTGAGGTCGGCGGCTTCGGGCGCCCCAACATTGACAGGGCCCGAGTTGCCGGATGTGAGGAGGAACGCGAACGCGGAGGTGAGGTCGGGGAGGGTAATCCACGGCCAGTACTGCCGGCCGTTGCCCAGCGGGCCGCCAATCCCGGCCCGCAGCAGGGGCAGCAGGCGGCCCATGGCCCCACCCGACCTGCTCAGGACCACTGCCGTCCGCGGGGTCACGAGGCGGACTCCGGCGGGAGCCTCATGGGCTGCCGCTTCCCACTCGACGCAGATGCGCGCCATGATGCCCTGCCCGGCGGGGGAGTCTTCCGTCAGCATGGCGTGCCCGGCGTCCCCGTAGTAACCTGCGCCGGACTGGCTGATAAAGGTCCGGGGCGGGGAGTCGAGGTGGCGCATCGCCGAGGTCAGCGTGCGCGTGGGATCCAGGCGCGACCGGAACAGCTCATCGATCCGGCGCGGTGTCCATGGCCTGGCCCCGATGTTCGCGCCCGAAAGGTTGATCACGGCGTCGGCGCCCTCAAGGGAGGCCGGGTCCAGGGTACCGGCGGCGGGATCCCAGGCGATTTCCGACGGCGACGAGGGCGGCCGCCTCACCAGCCGGACGACGTCGTGCCCGTCGGAGGCGAGGCGGGATGAGAGTGCGGTTCCAATGAGCCCGGAGGCGCCGGCCATGACGATGCGCATGATCCATCTCACCATGTCCGGCACGGCAGGGCACCTCCCCGATGGCACATGTCACGTTGACTATGATCGAACGATGACCTCTTCGAGTTACCTCCGGTTCCCTCATGTTCACGGCGATCTGGTCACGTTTGTGGCCGAGGACGACGTCTGGATTGCCCCCCTCGGCGGCGGCCGCGCCTGGCGTGTTTCCTCGCTCCAGCTGCCGGCCCGCAACCCGCGCTTCACGCCGGACGGAAAGAAGCTGGTCTGGACGGTCGTGCAGGGGACGGCTCCCGAGGTGGTCATCGCCGATGTCGACGGCGGGGGATACCGCCAGCTGACCTTCTTCGGGCACAGCACTACCCGGGTTAAGGGCTTTACCCCTGCCGGGGACATCGTGGTCACCAGCGCGTTCCGCCAGGCCGAGAGCCGCCACACGCATGCCTACCGGCTGTCCACCGACGGCGGCTGGGCCGAGGAGCTCCCGCTGGGGCCGGTTGAGTCCGTGGCCTTCGGGCCGGAACTCGGGGACGAAAAGCCTGTGGTTGTGGGCAGTGTGCTGTCCCGCGAACCGGCCTGGTGGAAGCGCTACCGGGGCGGCACCGCCGGAAAGCTCTGGATTGACGGCGACGGAAACGGCGAGTTTGAGCGGTTCCTGCCGGAGCTGGACGGCAACCTCGCCGATCCCATGTGGGTGGACGGGCGCATCGCCTTCCTCTCCGACCACGAAGGCTACGGCAACCTGTACTCGGTTCTGCCCGGCGGCGGGGACCTGCGCCGCCACACCGACCACGAGGACTTCTACGTCCGCCATGCCTCCACGGACGGCAAGCGCGTGATCTTCGAATCGGCCGGTGAGCTTTGGCTCCTGCATGACCTTGGGTCCGAGGCCGTCCGGCTGGACGTAACGCTCGGATCGGCGTCCCAGGGCCGCCGTCCCTCACTTCTCAAGGTATCCAAACACCTCGGTGACGTCCGGCCGGACACCACCGGGGAAGCAAGCGCCGTGGAGTCCCACGGTACGATCCACTGGCTGCGCCACAAGGATGGGCCGTCCCGCGTTGTGGAAGCGACGGCCGGCGTCCGCGCCCGCCTGCCGCGTCCCCTTCCCGGCGGCCGGATCGCCTACGTGGCAGATCACGACGGCGACGAGGCCCTGATCATCAGGGAAATCGCGCCGCAGGTCCCGGCCCACGGCGGCGTAGCCGTAGCCGGAAAGGCCGCGCCAGCGGCCAAGACCACGGCCGCGCCGGACACCAAGTCCGCCGGAGATGAGCAGGAAACCGCGCCTCCTGCAGTTCCGTTGCCCAGCCCCGTCTCCGCCGCGGGAGTGGCCGGGCCCCGTGCCATCCATCCCGTGGCCGATGACGCCGCGGCCGACCTCGCCCCCGCCGGGGCGGCAACCGAAACTGCGGCCAGCCACGCGACCGCCGGCCCTGAGGGCGAATCAAGCCCGCTCACGGTCCGGTTCCCCAGGCCTTCACGCGCCAGCGCCATCGAAGCCAGCCCCGACGGCCGCTGGATCGCCATCGGAACCGCCTTTGGCGACCTGTACATCGCTGACACCCGGGACGGCACGCTGACGGCGGTGACCAGTATTGGCGAGGGCAGCATTGAGGATCTCGCCTGGTCGCCGGACTCCGTCTGGCTCGCCTGGTCCGAACCGGTGACATCCTTTGGCTCACGCAGCCGGCTGCGGCTGGTCCGCGCCGACGCCCGGGAAACCGGTGCCGGAGAGCCGGCTATCGTGGAGGTGACGGACGGGCGCTTCCGGGACGAATCGCCGTCGTTCTCCCCAGACGGCAAGTTCCTTGCCTTTCTTTCCAACCGCAGTTTCGATCCGGTCTACGACGGCCATTCCTTCGACCTGTCCTTCCCCAGCCCGATCAAGCCCTACCTCGTGGCGCTGGCGGCGGACACCGCTTCGCCGTTCGGCCCCGGCGTTGCCTTGGCAGATGAAACAGAGGCGGAGGGTACGGCCGCCGAGGGCGGGACGGCACCGGCGGCCGTCCGGGTGGACGCCGCAGGCCTCGCACACCGGGTCATCAGCGTCCCCGTTCCGCAGGGCAACTACTCGGACCTGACCGCCACCGACGGCGCGCTGCTGTGGCTCGACAGCGCCCTCGCCGGAGTCACCGGGGAGGGCAGGGCAAGCCTGGAGGACAAGAACGCCGCCCCGAGCCTGGTCCGCTTCGACCTGGCAAAGCGCAAGAGCACCACCCTCGTGGACGCCCTGGACAGCTACCGGCTTTCCGCTGACGGCCAGAAAGTGGTCCTGGTCCACGACAAGCAGGTCCGGGTGGTGCCCTCCGACGCCAAGGCCGACGAGGACTCCGGCCAGCTGGTCAAGGTGGACCTCACCCGCGTCCGCGTGCTGATGGACCCGCTAAGCGTGTGGGGACAGGCCTTCGACGAGGCGTGGCGGCTGCAGCGCGACTTCTTCTGGACAGAGGACATGGCCGGCCAGGATTGGGACTCCATCCACGCCCGCTACCGTCCGCTGGTAGAACGGCTCGGATCGCATGACGACCTGGTGGACCTGCTGTGGGAGCTGCACGGCGAGCTCGGCACGTCGCACGCCTACGTGCGTCCGGCGGCGGCCACCGAAAACGGCAGCAACGGCCAGGGCCGGCTGGGCGCCGACCTCGCGTTCACCGGCGAGGGCTGGGAAATCGAGCGCATCCTGGCCGGCGAGTCATCGGACCCGCTGGCCACATCGCCGCTGACCCGGCCCGGCGCCGACGCCAAGGCGGGCGACGTCCTGTTGGCCATTGACGGCGTGCGGCTCACGGAGTCGCTCACCCCGGCCAGGCAACTGGTGGGCGCGGCGGGGCGCGCGGTGGAACTGACCATCCGCAACGGCGCCGGCCACAGCGGATCAGCCGGAGTCCAGCGCCGGATCGCCGTCGTCCCGATCCGGGATGAGGAACGGCTCCGCTACCAGGACTGGGTGAATGCCAACCGCCGTACGGTCCGCGAGGCCTCGGACGGCAAGTTCGGCTACCTGCATATCCCGGACATGCTGGCCAACGGCTGGGCCCAGCTCCACCGCGACCTGGATACCGAGACCGCGCTTGACGGCCTGATCGTGGACGTGCGCCGCAACCGCGGCGGGCACACCTCCCAGCTCGTGGCCGAACTGATCGGGCGGAAGGTGACCGGCTGGAGCATGCCCCGCGGCGAAAAGCCGCGGACGTATCCGCACCACGCGCCGCGCGGCCCGGTCATCATCCTGGCCGACGAATTTGCCGGCTCCGACGGCGACATCATCACCCAGGTGTCCAAGCTGCGTGGCATCGGACCGGTGATCGGCACCCGCACGTGGGGCGGCGTCGTCGGCATCGACAACCGCTTCACCTTGGCCGACGGAACGGGCGTGACCCAGCCCCGCTACGCCACCTGGTTCAGTGGCGGCGTGGGCTGGAGCGTCGAAAACCACGGCGTGGCTCCGGACATCGAGGTGACGTTCCCGCCGCACGCCTATGCTGCCCGCCGGGACCCGCAGCTGGAATCCGGCATCACAGCGCTGAAGGAGATGGTGCAGGAGCTCCCGACGGACCGGCCGCCGGCCCGCGAGGGCTACCGCCGGCTGCGCCCGGAGCCGCTGCCGGCCCGCCGCCACACGGACGCCTAGCAAAGCAAAAAGGCCCTGTTCCCCTGGATTTCTCCGGGGGAACAGGGCCTTTTCTGATCCTAAAAGACCAGCGCCTTAGGTTCAGGAGGCCAGTGTGGCGTCCAGGGTGATCTCAATGCCGGTCAGCGCCTGGGATACCGGGCAGCCCTTCTTGGCGGATTCGGCGATGCGCTGGAAATCCTCTTCGGAGATGCCGGGAATGCGGGCGTTCAGGGTCAGGTGGCTGCCGGTAATGCCGGTGCCGGGCTGGAAGCCGACCTCTGCCTTGGTGTTGACTTCGTCCGGGGTGAAGCCGGCCTGGCTCAGCTCGTGGCTGAAGGCCATGGAGAAGCAGGCGGAGTGTGCCGCGGCGATGAGTTCTTCGGGACTGGACTTGCCGCCTGCCGCTTCGGTGCGGGCCTTCCAGGTGACGTCGAACGTGCCGAGGCCCGAGCTGTCCAGGGTCGTGTTGCCTGAGCCCTCTGTCAGGCTGCCGGTCCATACAGTGTGCGCGGTGCGTGTTGTAGCCATGTCACTCCTCAACGTTGATTCGATCCGGGGGCCGGCACCTGCCAAAGCCCCCGCCGCTACCAATCCTATGGATTCGGTGCGGCCGGTGCACGGGTTGTCCGCTGTCAGTGGATTATGACCGGACTGCGGGTTTTGTGGCCTGGTACCGGTTAGTTCCACAGGGTGGCGATGGCGATGTTGATCAGAGCCAGCCCGCCAACGCCGTGTGCGAGGCCGGTTGAGACGGGCTGCCCGTTCTTGACCTTGCGCGATCCAATGACGGCCAGGACTGCAACAACGACGGCGATGACGAACTTGATGCCCAGCTTGGCGTAGTTCGGGTGGGCGTCGGGCAGCAGCGGAAGGAGGCCCATCATGGCGATGCCCGTGAGCAACTGCAGGAAGGCTCCGTCGCGCTGGCGGGGGTGCACGGTGGGCTGCTTCATCGTGGCGATCCAGTAGCCCACGATCATGGCGGCTCCGACAACGTGCAGGAACACCAGAATGCTAAAGAGAATAGTCATGGCACCAGCTTAGCCAGTCTGTTCTACGTCCTGTAGCAAATCCACGCGTGAGCTCGGTTAACACTGTGCCGGCGGTGTTAACCGGACAGCGGAGCGCCTTAAATAACGACGGCGGTACGGGCTTCCGGTGGCAATCCACCGGTGCCCGCACCGCCGTCGTCGTTGGCTGCTGGTTACAGTCCCCGGCTTACAGTCCCAGGTCCGCTTCGAACGCGCCCTCTTCGAGGCGGGCCTTCAGCGTCTGCAGGAAGCGCCCGGCGTCCGCACCGTCCACCAGGCGGTGGTCGTAGGTGAGGGACAGGTACATCATGGAGCGGATGGCGATCGAGTCGTCACCGTTCTCGTCCTGGACCACGACGGGGCGCTTGACGATCGCACCGGTGCCCAGGATGCCGACCTGCGGCTGGTTGATGATCGGGGTGTCGAACAGCGCACCGACGGAACCGATGTTGGTGATGCTGAACGTACCGCCGGACAGCTCGTCCGGACCGATCTTGCCGTCGCGGGTACGGCCGGCGACGTCGGCGATCTTGCCGGCGAGGCCGGCAAGGTTGAGATTGCCGGCGTCGGAGATGACCGGAACCAGGAGCCCCTTGTCGGTGTCCACCGCAATCGCCAGGTGTTCGGCGTTGTGGTAGGTGATCTCCTGCTTGTCTTCGTCGTACGCAGCGTTGAGCTTCGGGTGCTGCTTGAGGGCCTCGGCCACGGCCTTGGCAATGAACGGCAGGAAGGTCAGCTTGACGCTGTTCTGGGCCTGGAACGAGTTCTTGGCCTTGAGGCGCAGCTTGGCGATCTTGGTCATGTCGACCTCGTGCACCTGCGTGAGCTGGGTGGAGACCTCGAGGGACTCGCGCATGCGGCGGGCGATGACCTGGCGGATCCGCGGAGCCTTCTGCACGGTGCCGCGCAGCGAGGAAGCAGCGGTCGACGGGGCTGCCGAAGAAGCGGCAGGGGCTGCCTGTGCTGCGGGAGCGGCCTTGGATTCAGCAGCGGCCAGGACGTCCTGCTTGCGGATGCGGCCGCCAACGCCGGTGCCGGAGACGGCGGCGATGTCCACGCCGTGCTGGTTGGCGAGCTTGCGCACCAGCGGAGTGACGTAGCCGGACTCGCCGCCTGCGGCGGGAGCAGCCTGCGGTGCCGGTGCGGCCTGGGGAGCGGGCGCTGCCTGCGGTGCCGGTGCAGCCTGGGGAGCGGGCGCGGGCGCCTCTTCCTTTGCCGGGGCAGCTGCCGGTGCCGGCTTTTCTGCAGCGGGAGCGGCGGGAGCCTCGGCGGGCTTCGCCGGAGCCGCGGCAGGGGCAGCGGCGCCGGAGCCGATGACGGCGAGGACGGAGCCAACCTCGGCGGTCTCGTCCTCGTTGACGCGGATTTCCTGCAGCGTACCTGCCACGGGGGACGGGATTTCGGTGTCTACCTTGTCGGTGGAAACCTCGAGCAGCGGCTCGTCAATTTCCACGGTGTCGCCAACAGCCTTGAGCCAGCGGGTGACGGTGCCTTCGGTGACGCTCTCGCCAAGGGCGGGCAGGGTGACCTCGTGGCCCTCGCCGGAGGATGCGGGTGCTGCTTCGGCGGCAGGTGCTTCCTGGGCCGGTGCCTCTTCAGCGGGAGCGGCAGGTGCCTCTTCGGCGGGTGCTGCCGGTGCTTCCTCGTCGGGCGCTGCTGCCGGTGCTTCGGCGGCGCCACTACCCGAGCCGTCACCGATGCGCACCAGCGGAGCGCCAACTTCAGCGGTCTCATCTTCGGCGACGAGGATTTCCTCGATGACGCCGGCGATCGGAGAGGGGATTTCGGTGTCTACTTTGTCGGTGGAAACCTCGAGCAGCGGTTCGTCCACCTCTACCCGGTCACCTACCTGCTTGAGCCAGCGGGTGACAGTTCCTTCGGTGACGCTCTCACCGAGGGCGGGCAAGTTAACGGATTCAGACATGTCGTCCCCGTTCTCCTTATTGATGTAAAAGTGCGGATGAATTGCTGCAGTGTTCGAGCCCGGTGCACCGTGCTGTTCGAGCCGGTGCACCGGGCCCTTGGTGTCTTGCGGAACGAATTAGCCGTGGAGGGGCTTTCCTGCCAGCGCCAGGTGCGCCTCGCCCAGGGATTCGTTCTGGGTCGGGTGGGCGTGGACCAGCTGGGCCACGTCCTCGGGGTAGGCTTCCCAGTTCACGATCAGCTGGGCTTCGCCGATCTGCTCTCCCATGCGGGCGCCGATCATGTGGACGCCGACGACGGGGCCCTCTTTCTGGCGGACCAGCTTGACGAGGCCGCTGGTGCCCAGGATGGAGCTCTTGCCGTTGCCGGCGAGGTTGTATTCCTGGGTTTCGACCTGGTCGTCGCCGAACTTGGCCTTGGCGGCCTTCTCGGTGTAGCCGACCGTCGCAATTTCCGGCTCGGAGTAGGTGACCTTGGGGATGTTGACATCTTCGACGATGACGGGCTTGAGGCCGGCGATTTCTTCGGCGACGAAGATGCCCTGCTGGTAGCCGCGGTGCGCCAGCTGCACGCCGGGGACGATGTCGCCGACCGCGTAGATGTTGCCGACGCCGGTGTGCAGGCGCTCGTTGGTGATGACAAAGCCGCGGTCGATGTTCAGGCCGGCCTCCTCGTAGCCGAGGTTGGCCGTGACGGGTCCGCGGCCCACGGCCACGAGCAGAAGGTCGGCTTCGAAGGTCTTGCCGTCGACGAGGGTGACCTTGACGCCGTCGTTGTTCTGCTCAACGCCCTGGAAGAAGACGCCGGTGGAGAACTTGATGCCGCGCTTCTTGAAGGCGCGCTCAAAGTTCTTGACGATGGTGGCGTCCTCGTTGGGGACGAGGGAGGGCAGGCCCTCAACGATCGTCACGTCAACGCCGAAGGACTTCCAGACAGAAGCGAATTCGACGCCGATCACGCCGCCGCCCAGGATGATGGCACTCTTGGGGATGTAGTCCATGGTGAGCGCTTCGTCTGAGGTGATGACCTTGCCGCCGATTTCCAGGCCCGGCAGCGTGCGGGAGTAGGAACCCGTGGCGAGGACGATGTTCTTGCCCTTGTACGCGGTGCCGTTCACGACGACGGTGTCGGTTCCCTGGAGCTTGCCCTCACCCTCGATGACGGTGATGCCCTTGGACTTGATGAGGCCCTGCAGGCCCTTGAACTTGCCGGCAATGATGCCGTCTTTGTAGGCGTTGACAGCGGTGATGTCGATGCTGTCGAGCGTCACGTTCACGCCATACTTGGCGGAGTCGCGGGCGTGGTCTGCCAGTTCGGCCGAGTGCAGCAGCGCCTTGGTGGGGATGCAGCCGTTGTGGAGGCAGGTACCGCCGAGCTTGCCCTTCTCCACGAGGCCAACGGTGAAGCCAAGCTGAACGGCCCGGAGAGCCGTGGCGTACCCGCCGCTGCCACCACCGAGTACCAGGATGTCGAATTCTTGCGCAGTTGCCTGATCGGCCACTTAGACGCTCCCTCGCGTGAACGATGACACGAGAGTACGCATCATCTGGTCTTGGAAATTGCTCTGCCGTGATTATGCCAGCAGGCCTTTTCCCTTTCATTTGTGACTACCGTGGTTCACCTTAGCGAACCACTTATCCATGCTCCACCTTGCCGGTCCTTTTGTGGAGCGCTTGTGTCGAGTGTCACGCGGCTGTGTGGCGAGCGGATCACGCCGCCACACAGCCGCGGGGCACAACGGCTCAGGCCAGGAGATCCTCGACGTAGGCAACCAGCGTGCGCACGGTGCAGCCCGTGCCCTGCTTCGGCGTGTAGCCGTAGGGTGCCCCGTTGTTGAAGGACGGCCCGGCAATGTCGATGTGCGCCCACGGGATGGTCTGGCCGTCCTTGTCCTTGCCCACGAACTCGCGCAGGAACACGGCCGCCGTCATCATGCCGCCGTGGCGCTCACCGATGTTGGCGATGTCCGCCACCTGGGAATCGAGGCTGGGCCGCAGTTCTTCAGGCAGGGGCATGGGCCACACAAGCTCGCCGGCCCGGTCAGCAGCCGCCTTCAGCGGGCCGGTCACACTGTCCGCGCCCATGATGCCGGCGGTCCGGTTGCCGAGCGCGATCAGCTGCGCACCGGTCAGGGTGGCAACGTCGATGATGGCGTCCGGGTACTCCTGGCTTGCGGCGACGATGCCGTCTGCCATGACCAGCCGGCCCTCGGCGTCGGTGTTCAGGACTTCCACTGTCTTCCCGCCGAACATGCTCAGCACATCGGCAGGACGCGAGGCCGCGCCGGATGGCATGTTCTCGGCGATGCACAGCCAGGCGGTCGCCTTGACAGGCAGCCCCAGGCCCGCGAGGGCCAGGACCGTATTAAGCACGACGGCGGCGCCCGCCATGTCGCTCTTCATATCGCCCATGCCGAGGGCCGGCTTAATGGAGATGCCACCGGTGTCGAAGGTGATGCCCTTGCCGACCAGCGCGATTTTTCGTGTGGCCTTGGCGGGGGAGTACTCCACCTTGACGAGGCGCGGCTGCCGGGCGGAACCCTTGCCGACACCCATGATGCCGCCGAAACCTTCCTTCTCCAGGCGCTTTTCGTCCCACACGGTGACCTTGACGGGCAGGCCCTTGGCCAGTTCCTTGGCGGCATCGGCGAACGACTCGGGGTAGAGGTGGCTCGGGGGCTGGTTCACGAGCGAGCGGGTGGCGTTGACGGCCTTGCCCAGCAGACGGGCACGGTCGAGTGCGGCGTTCAGGTCCTTGTCGCCGGCGAGTTCGGTAAAGATCGCGACGTCCGCCACGGGATCCTTGAGGCCGTCCCTGCTGGACCGGAATTCGGTGAAGGAGTACGCGCCCAGCGCGGCACCCTCGGCGATGGCGGCAACATCGGCGACATTCGCCGTCGGGAACGCCAGCGTGACAGAGGACAGGCCGGCAAGCTGGCGTACAGCGGAGCCGGCCGCGCGGCGCAGCGCCTCCCCGGAGACCCTTCCGCCGGCGTCGATCTTGCCCACGCCGGCCAGCACGAGGATTCCCGAGCCCGTCTCCGGAAGCCCGGGAAGGCGGACCGCCTGGTCCGGGGCGCCGGTGATGCCGAGAACCTTCAGCGAGTCGGTCAGGGCCTCAACAGATTTCGCGGTCAGCGGGTTTTCCAGCAGGAACGGGCCGTCCGGGCCCTGTCCGACGCCGATGACCACCGCGTCACTTGCCGCCTTCTTCAGGTCCCTTGCAATGGCACTAAGGTTGATTTCAGTATTCTTGACCACGAGGATCGGTCCTCAATTCTCTGTGATTGTTCGGGCAGGGAGCGCAGCAAGGCGCCCACTCGCGGGTGTCGGCCGCCGTCCATGCAGGGCAGCGGCGCCAACTTCCAAGGAAGCCAATTCCGATCGTAGTCTCTCGTTCCGCAACAGCGGGGGAGCGCCGGGGATCCGGGCCGGTTGAGAGGCTCGCCACAACGCCCCGAGGAATGACGCCGCTGTTCCGGGCGTTATGAAGAATAACCCCCGACCACGAAAGGAACTCGCCGTGTTTGAAAGGATCTCCGGCTCGCTGCTGGACCCCGACGCGCTCTATGCCAAGAACATTGGGCTGTTCCATAACCCTGAGCTCCGCGGGCTGAACCTGGTGATGGGCTTTACCGGCTTCGCCGACGCCGGCCACGTGGTCCGGCAGATCACCGACGAGCTGCTGGACACACTCGACTCTGAACGTGTGGCCGTGTTCGACGCCGACCAGCTGATGGACTACCGGTCCCGGCGTCCGCATGTGACCTTTGTTGAGGACCATCTGCAGGACTACCAGCCGCCCACCCTGGCCCTCTACAGGCTGGTTGACGGGCTGGGCAAGCCTTTCCTGTTCCTCGCCGGCTTCGAGCCGGACCTGCAGTGGGAACGCTTCGCGCGTGCCGTGGTGCAGATCGTGGAGGCTCTGGATGTCAACCTGGTGACCTGGATCCACTCGATTCCCATGCCCGTGCCCCACACACGTCCGGTCGGGGTGACCGTGCACGGTAACCGGCCCGAGCTCATCGAGGGCATCTCCTCCTGGAAGCCGACCGTGGAGGTGCCGGCCGCCGTCGGGCATGTCCTGGAACTTCGCCTGAGCGGCGCCGGCCGCAACGTTGCCGGCTACGTGATCCACGTGCCGCACTACCTCGCCGAGGCGGAGTACCCCCCGGCCGCCGTGGCTGGACTGGAGTACCTGGGCGCGGCCACCTCGCTGATGCTGCCGACAGACCGGCTGCGCGAGTCCGGCCGTGAAGTCGGCCGGCAGATTGCCGAGCAGATCGAGGCCTCCGAGGAAGTCCAGCAGGTGGTGGCCCGGCTGGAGGCCCGCTATGACGAAAAAGCCGAGGGCACGGTGCGCCGGTCCCTGCTCGCCAATGAGAACGACGAACTGCCCGACGGCGACGCGCTGGGCGCCGCTGTGGAGGCCTACCTGGCGCGGGAGAACCCCGCGCCGTAAGCCCCGTCACTGGGCGGCATAAGACTCGTCACTTGAAGGCAAAAAGCGGGCAAAATAAATAGTATTTTTGTTCCGCCCGGGGATAATAAAAAGGTGACTGCACCCCGCGCCTGGCTCATTTGGTCCATCGGTATCTTTTCGTACCTTGTGGCTGTGACCCAGCGTACGTCGTTCGGTGTGGTGGGCCTGGAGGCGACCGAGAGGTTTCACGCCAGCGCCTCGGCCATCTCGTTCTTCACCGTGCTGCAGCTGCTGGTGTACGCCGGCCTTCAGATTCCGGTGGGTGTGCTGGTGGACAGGTTCGGCTCCCGGGCCATGATCGCCGGGGGCGCCCTGCTGATGGGCCTGGGCCAGCTGCAGCTTGCATATGCAGACAGCGTGCCGGCCGGTGTGCTGGGACGCGTGCTCGTGGGTGCCGGCGACGCCATGACCTTCATCTCCGTCATCCGGCTGATTCCGCTGTGGTTCGAGCCCGCCAGGGTTCCGCTGCTGACCCAGCTGACCGGCATGTCCGGGCAGCTCGGCCAATTGCTGAGCGTGGTGCCGTTTGCCTTCATCCTGCACACCGCGGGCTGGACCCCGGCGTTCCTTGCGCTGGCGGGATTCTCCGGAGTCGCCGTCGTGCTGGTGGTCCTGATGCTGCAGGACGTGCCGCCCGGCACGCCCAGGCAGGAGGCTGCCAAGGGGCTGCGCGCCACCGGCGTGTCCCTGTCCCGTGCGTGGAAGCAGCCGGGGACCCGGCTGGGGATGTGGAGCCACTTCACCATCCAGTTCAGCGGGACGGTGTTCGCCATGACCTGGGGCTACCCGTTCCTGATTTCGGCGCAGGGCCTTAACGCCGGCACCGTCGCCTCGCTCATGTCCCTCTACGTGGCCGGTGCCATCGGGGCAGGCCCGCTGATCGGGCGTTTCGTTTCGCGGCACCCCCTCCGGCGTTCCACCATGGTCCTCCTCCTCGTCGCCGCCACGGCAGCGGCCTGGGCGGCCGTGCTGCTCTATCCCGGCCGCTCGCCGCTGTGGCTGCTGGCCGTTCTCATCGTGGTGCTGGCCATCGGCGGCCCGGGCTCCATGATCGGCTTCGACTTCGCCCGTACCTTCAACCCGGCCCACCGGATCGGGACCGCTACCGGCATCGTCAACGTCGGCGGCTTCTTCGCAGCGCTCATGGCCATCTACCTGATCGGCGCCGTGCTGGACATCCTCAACTCCACGGGCTTTTCCCGCGGGGAACTCTATGGCCTCGAGCCCTTCCGCATCGCGCTGTGCGTGCACTTCCTGCTCCTCGGCGTCGGGTCCGTCGCCATGCTGGTGGTCCGCCGCAAGGTCCGCCGTCAGATGGCCGCGCAGGGCGTGGTAGTGCCGCCACTGCTGCAGGCAATGGCCCAGCAGCGCAGGCAACGGATTGCCCGCCGCAAGACACTGTCCCGCGACTAGGCTTTTCCCCGCTGACGGCGCCTCCTCGGCAGACGGTGCCGGCTGACTGCCCGCGGGGCACTGCTCCTCAACAGACCCCCGTTGTCCACATGCACAATCTGCCGGTCGCGCCGGCAATAACCGCCGTCGGAAGCTGTTTCCATGACAGCACCGGAGCATCTCACCATCAGCGGACCCGAGGACATTCTTGGCTATATCCCGCACAGCCTGGGCTATTGGCCGTCGGAGAGCCTCGTGGCCATGACCATGCAGGGCAAACGCCTCGGAGCGACGCTTCGCGTCGACCTCCCGGCGGGCGGAGGCCGCCGCAGCCGGGAGGCGTTCGCCAGGACAGTGGCGGAGTACTTGCTGGCTGACAAAGACGCTGATGGCACGCTGCTGGTCTTTTTTGCCGACGGCGGCTTCGACGATGACGGCAGGGAAGGTGGGGCGGCGTCGTCTCTTCGGCCGCTGCTCGCCGATCTGGAATGTGCCCTCGGGCTGGCGGGCATGCCTGTGCGGGACGCATGGCGGGTGGGCGCAGAGTACTGGCGCAACGTCTACTGCACCGACAGCGGTTGCTGCCCGCTGCCGGGCCGCCCCGTGACCGAGATCCGGGACAGCCGGCTCAACGCCGAGATGGTGTATCTGGGCAGCAGCGTCGGCGCGCCGCCCGGTGCGGCGTCGCCCGGCAATGCAGATACGCCGGCAGCGGACGACGCCGACGTCATGGCAGCCGAACGCCGGTGGGATATGGCCCTGGCCGGGAAGAGAACTCATCGGGCCCAGTTCGACGCGGTTCTCGACGCCTGGGCAGCTGCGTTGCAGACTGTTTCGCCTGATGCCATTCCGGAGGGAGCCGTTCCGCTTGATTCCGGTCCACTTGCAACTGGCGAGGGCGGCGGTCTCGAACCGGAACTCGCCGGGTTTCTGCGCGCATCGCTGCGTGTGCCGGCGTGGCGCGACGCAGTACTGGTCATGGCTGCCGCCGGGCGCGCCGCGGCGGCAGCCGGCGCCGAAGCCTTCGGGATCTTCTCTGCCGGGACAGGACAGGCCGTGTCGTGCCCGCCGCTGCCGGAGGTGCGGCTGTCTCCGCTCCTTCCTGAACAGTCCGACGACAGCGTCGGCGACGCCGCCGCTTCCGGCTGCGGCCCGGATGCCCTGCCCGGATACGGCGAAGTCCTGCTGGGCCTGAGCCCACGGGTGCCGGACTGGGACACGCTGAAACGCTTGGAGCGCCTGATGCATGATCTGTCGTCGTGCGGCGGGGGCGAGGCGCAGGCTGCGGCGCTCACAGCGACCGGCTGGATCGAATGGTGCCGGGGGAGAGGTTCCTTCGCGGACGCATCGTTGACGCGGGCGCTGGAAGCCAGTCCTGGTTACCGGCTGGCCGAGCTGCTGTCCGAGGTTGTCCGGCGCGGAACACTCTGCGGCTGGGCAGGACGCCGCGAGGCCGCGTGGCAGAAGTTCGGATCGGACGCTGCCTAGATCAGCTGCTAGATCAGCTGCCTCGATCAGCTGCCTCGATCAGGGCCGCCGGCGCCGACATGACCCGCCGCCGGGGCGTCTTACGGTCCGGTCGGCCCCTGGCGCGGAAAATCATGAGACAATGGAGGCCGAGACCCGGTTGGGTCCGTGAATCAATGCTTGCAGTGATCCCGAACGGGAACATTGCGGCCGTCCCGGCAGTTCTACTTAGTGGCCCTGTCGGTCGGTTGCATCTGATGTCAATCACGGACTTGACAGGGTCATAGTGGTGTTGCCCGAAGGTGACTCCACAGACCGCCGCTAGAAAGGTTTTCTGTGACCCCGTCTTCCGCGAAGAAGGAACCCGCCGCCCTGGCCGTTGACACTGCCGAGGAGAAGCCGGCGGCATCCAGCGCCAAGCGTGCAACCACCCGTGCCGCTGGGAAGCCCGAGCCCAAGAAGCGCGGACCCAAGCCCGGAGCCAAGGCTGCAGCCGAAGCTGCCGGAAGCCGCTCAACCAATGACGATGCCGAGCTGGAGTCCGAGGAGGACCTGGACGACGCCCAGCCCGACACCGCTGATCTGGTCGATGAACCCGACGAGGCCGGCAAGGAAGCCGCAGCGCCTACCGGTTCGGGATTCGTCTACTCTGACGCCGACGACGACGATGCACCTGTCCAGCAGGTCATGTCAGCTGGCGCCACCGCCGACCCCGTCAAGGACTACCTGAAGCAGATCGGTAAGGTAGCCCTCCTCAACGCCGAACAGGAAGTTGACCTGGCGCTCCGCATCGAGGCCGGCCTGTTCGCCGAAGAAAAGATCGCCGCCGATGACGGCTCGATGGACCCGAAGTACAAGCGCGAACTTGAGTTCATCATCCACGACGGCAAGCGCGCCAAGAACCACCTCCTCGAGGCCAACCTCCGCCTTGTCGTCTCGCTTGCCAAGCGCTACACCGGTCGCGGCATGCTGTTCCTGGACCTCATCCAGGAAGGCAACCTCGGCCTCATCCGTGCTGTCGAGAAGTTCGACTACACCAAGGGCTTCAAGTTCTCCACCTACGCCACTTGGTGGATCCGCCAGGCCATTACCCGTGCCATGGCGGACCAGGCCCGCACCATCCGTATCCCGGTGCACATGGTGGAAGTCATCAACAAGCTGGCCCGTGTCCAGCGCCAGATGCTGCAGGACCTGGGCCGCGAACCTACGCCCGAAGAGCTGGCGCTCGAGCTGGACATGACCCCCGAGAAGGTCGTCGAAGTCCAGAAGTACGGCCGCGAGCCCATTTCGCTGCACACACCGCTTGGCGAGGACGGCGACTCCGAGTTCGGTGACCTCATCGAGGACTCCGAAGCTGTCGTTCCGGCCGATGCTGTGAGCTTCACCCTGCTGCAGGAACAGCTGCACTCCGTGCTGGACACGCTGTCCGAGCGCGAAGCCGGCGTTGTTGCCATGCGGTTCGGCCTCACGGATGGCCAGCCGAAGACTTTAGACGAAATCGGCAAGGTCTACGGCGTTACCCGTGAGCGCATCCGTCAGATCGAATCCAAGACCATGTCCAAGCTCCGCCACCCGTCCCGGTCGCAGGTGCTGCGCGACTACCTGGACTAGGCAACACTGGACTAGGCATCACCGGGCCAGTAATTCCTGGACTGGGAAACACGAACAAGGGCCAGGCCTTTCGCCGGAAACCGGCGGCAGGCCTGGCCTTTGTCATGCCCGCGACTCACGGTGTAGGCGCGCGTGGCCGGAGACGCTGTGGCCATGCCTGCAGGCTTGCGCCGGCGGGTCGTTTTTCGGGCAGCAGTCCGCAACATTGGTTGAGGTACCCAGCCCCCAAGGTACCCAACCCCCAAGGTGCCTAGTCCCTAAGGTGCCCAGTCCTTAAAGTGCCCCGCCACAGGTCACCCGACTCGGGCTACTTACCCGGCCGTTCCGGATAGAGGGTTTCAAGGACCGCGGGAACCTCAGTGACCGATTCCACCCCGGCCGGTTCCCAAGAGGCCGTCTCCCAGTAAGCCGTTTCTGGGCAGGCTGGCTTCACTCAGCCGGGTTCCGGGCGAACTGGCTCCGGAGAGTGGCATTCCTGGCAGTGGCGTTCCTGGTAGTGGGGGTGCGGTGGAGTGGTGTGTGGCCGGTTGGGGTGGTGATTTCGATGGTGTGTCGTGGTCCGGGTCTGGGTTTTGCGTTCCAGCCGGGGTGTTCTTTGGTGTGGTTGCAGGCTTCGCAGAGTCCGGCGCCGTTGGCGAGGGATGTTGGGCCGTTGTTGTGCCAGGGGATGATGTGGTCGTGGTGGCGGATGGGTGCGTCGCAGTAGGGTGTGCGGCAGGTGTTGTCGCGGATTTGGATGAAGCGGCGCAGTGGTGGCGGGAAGAGCCGGCGCCGTGAGTCCATGGCCACGAGGTCGCCGGTGTCCGGTGCGGTGTAGAGCCGGCGGAGCCAGATCTTCAGTTCTTGCACGGCGTCCTGCTGGCCTGCGTCCTTGTGGCCGGTGCCTGGGCCGGAAATGTTCGAGCCTCCGGCGGCTGAACGGCCAGCTGCGGTCTGGAGATGATCCGGCGGGCCGGAATCGTGGCGCCCGGGCAAGCTCTGGCCCGGAGCCCTACCCTGTCCTGCTCCTTGTCCTTCTCCCTGTTCGTCCTGCTGTGCGAGGAGCTCCCGGGCCCAGGGTGCGGGGACTGTGCCGTAGCCTTCGAGGCGTGCTGGTTCGCTGTCGCCTTGGAGGAGGGTGCGGTCGGTCATGACGAGGCTGATGTCGATGCCGGTGATGCCGCCGGGGGTGCCGGTGCTCCATTCGACGAGGGTGTCGGCCTTGATCTGTCCCAGGCTGCGGGGGTCCCCGGCGGCTTTGAGGGTGTCGGCGTGCCTGGTCAGGGCCGCATAGACCGCGACGCCCTGATGGGCGGGCAGCAACGCTGTCAGGTAGGTCATGCAGTCCGGGGCTGGGCGCAGGCTCACGGACCGCTCCGATGCGGCGTGGCTGGCGCGCTGCGTGACGGAGCGGGAGTCCCTGCGGATGGCGGCGGCCTTGACAGCGGCGATGACGGTCCGGGTTCCGGCGCCGTTGAACGTCCCCGTATCCGCAGCGAGCTCCTCGTCGACCGCGATCCGGTCCTCGACATTCAAACATGCTGTCTCTTTCACCATATGCATGGCGCGTTCTTCGTTCAGCTGACCTGTGTCCAGGGCGGCCAGGCTGTGCGGCATCTCGGTCACCAGGGCCTTGGCCATGCCGAGCAGCCGGCCGCCGCGGTGCGGGGACTCGCCCCGGGCCAGTGCGATCTGTTCGGCCGCGCCCATGGTCTGTTCTTTGGGGCGTGGCTTGCCCAGGTCCTCGGCCGAGAGTGGGTTGTGGCTGGCCTGCCCCGGATCAGCCAGCGCGGCGTTGCCGGCAATGGCCAGCGCCCCGGGTGCGGCTTGTTCCTCGCGGTGCCTGACCTCGAAAGTGACGGCAAGCCGGGCCTGCTGACCAGTGGCCCAGCGTTTGAATTTTTCCAGCGCCTTGGTCTGGTCGATCAGGCCGGGGCCGTCGGCGGTGAGGTCGGCCTTCAGAATGGCAGTTGCCGCTGTGAGCCTGGCGTCGAGACTCAGCCGAGGTGTATCAGCGACGGAGGGCGCACCGCCGGCGAACACCGCGTCGTAAAACAGTGCCTCGGGAAACGGGTCCTCCGGAAAAGACTCCGGATACACGGCGTCGAGGCCATCGTCGGAGGGAGCCCCGTCCTCCAGGAACCCGTCAGCCCGGAATCCGTCGTCCGCGAACTCATCGAACGGAAGAGTCTCGTCAGAGAACCAACCGGCGGGAATCGCGTCAAAAAGAAAAACTGCATCCGGAAGCAAGGCCTGGGGAACAGCGGCAGCGTACAGGTCGCCGCCGTGCGGCGCCGCTCCTGTCAGTGCTGAATTCCCGAAGCCTTCCATGAACACAGTCTGCCAACAGGCACTGACATTAAAGGGCCCCATCGGACGCCCGAGGCGGGTGGATCCAAAAAAGTTTTTTGGATCCACCCGAGGACGAAAAACTGCGTCGCAGATCAGGGCGTTCCCAGCGGT